>CAZSAA010000063.1:0-1638 GCA_964604915.1 uncultured Gammaproteobacteria bacterium | reverse complement strand
CATATTAATGGCATATACCCGGAAAACAACCAAAAACCCTATTTTTATTACCAATTATTATAGTTTACATCCCTTTAGAACTCGGCGTTCTTAGGGGTGCGCGGGAACGGGATCACATCGCGGATGTTGGCCATGCCAGAAAGGTACATAATCGCCCGCTCAAAGCCGAGACCGAAACCGGCATGCTTGACGCTGCCATATTTGCGCAAGTCAAGATACCACCAATAATCTTCTTGCTTGAGCCCTAACTCCTCCATCCGCTGGACGAGTCGGTCATAGCGCTCTTCCCTCTGACTGCCCCCGATTATTTCTCCGATACCAGGCACTAGGAGGTCAGCGGCAGCAACAGTCTTGCCGTCATCATTCTGGCGCATATAGAAAGCTTTTATTTCTTTAGGGTAATCGGTGAGAAAGACGGGCTGGCCAAAAATCTTCTCCGTGAGATAGCGCTCATGTTCAGTCTGCAAATCAATACCCCAAGCCACCGGATAGCTAAACTTCTCGCCGCTAGCGATGAGCTTTTCCACCGCTTCGGTATAGGGCAAACGGATGAAATCCGACTTCAACACGTTATCCAGCCTAGCCAGCAAGCCATTATCGATATACTTATTGAAAAATTCCATTTCTTCCGGCAATTCCTTGAGGACATAGGCGATGAGATATTTCATCATCCTCTCCGCCAGATCCATATCTGCCAAGAGGTCGGCGAAAGCCATTTCCGGCTCTATCATCCAAAATTCGGAGGCATGGCGGGTGGTATTGGAATTCTCCGCCCGGAAAGTGGGGCCGAACGTATATACCTTATTGAGACCGCTAATCATGGTTTCTGCCTCTAGCTGCCCGCTGACGGTCAGCCCCGCCTTGTTCCCAAAGAAATCCTGCGAATAATCTACCGCACCGTACTTATCCCTAGGGATATCCTTTTCTAGATCGAAAGTCGTTACTCCAAACATCTCCCCCGCACCTTCGGCGTCACTGGAGGAGATTATCGGGGTGTGGATGTAGCTGAACCCCTCCGCCTGGAAAAATTTATGGATCGCGAAACTAAGCGCCGACCTCAAGCGGAAGACGGCGGAAAAAGTATTGCTCCGTCCCCTAAGATGAGCAATGGTACGGAGAAACTCTAAGCTATGGCCCTTCTTCTGCAAAGGATAATCGGAAGCCGAGGCGCCAAGCACATTTATCTGCGTCGCCTTGAGTTCGAATGGCTGGCCAGCCGCGGGTGATTCGGACAGGAGGCCACGGGCCTCTATAGATGAACCGATAGCTACCTTCCCTATCTCCTCGAAATTCGGAAGATTCTTGTCAAACACCACCTGCAAACTGCGGAAAAAGCTGCCGTCATTTACTTCCATGAACGCTACTTCGCCCGAAGAGCGGATGGTACGGACCCAGCCAGCCACCGTTATTTCCTTGCCTAGATAAGCGCCGGTTTCCCGATGCAAAGATTTGATGAGATCGTATGCCATATATAGTATTTTTGCTTGATTATGGCTATATGATAGCCCATGGACTGGGTTTTAGCAAGAGGAGCCATACTTGCAAATGGGCTAATCTTGAGGTAATATGTGAGGGATTGTTGATTCCTACCCGCAGGGGTCAAGTAGAACACCCACTATTTCAAATTATCATTAATAT
>CAZSAA010000062.1:0-1696 GCA_964604915.1 uncultured Gammaproteobacteria bacterium | reverse complement strand
AATAGCGGTAGTCTGTCTTAGCGACGATGTGGCCGCTTTTCTTGTCTTTTTCCATTACGATGCAGGCGTCAGGGCATAGCTTGGCGCATAACTGGCAGCCTAGGCACTTATCTGGCACTACCTGCGGACGCTTGTCCCGCCATACGCCGGTATGATTGTTTTTCGAAGTATTGGGTTTAGCAGAAGTATTCATAGCTTAAAAACGGCACGCGCCACTTTGATGTTAGCGGCGATTATGTCTTGGTCTTTATTTTTGAAGGTTTCCTTGATGGCGGTTTCTACAGACCTTAGGCTGATAGCCAAGGCTTGGCGGCTGGCCCAAGCGGCGAGAGCGGTATTACCCATTTTAGGATAGCCGAGTTTGTCAGCTAATCCGCTGGCATCAAAGGTATGTAATCTTTTAGCAGGGAAGTTCGGTTTCTGCCGCCGCACCTGTATCATTATATTCTCCTGGGCTTGCCTAGCGTTTACCAGTATTTCTGTGTTGGTTGATATTCCGGATATTGTATCAACTAAGTCCAGTAGGCGCGGGTCTTGGACTATTATGATATCGGGTTGCTTCACTTGCTCCCGCGTCCTTATCTTTTCCCGACTCAGCCTGATGAAAGAGGCAACTGGCGAACCGCTGCGTTCGACCCCGAAAAAGGGAAGTGATTGCACTTGCCAACCGTCTAACCAAGCTGCCCGGGCAATGATTTCTCCGGCGGAAAGCGTGCCTTGTCCGCCGCGTCCATGTATGCGGATAGCGGGCATATCAGCGGGCCTCGGCTAAGAGGCTTTCGATGACGGCCGCCAGCCTCTCTTCATCGAGATATCCGGTGAGCTGGTGATTATCGAAGAACCAGGTAGGGGTACCGATCAGGTCTAGTGATTGCGCGTCGTTATAGTCTCGCTCTATCTCACGGATAGGAGCCCTTGTTTCTACGCAAGTACCAAAACTATCCATATCTACGCCTAGTTCTTGGGCTAGCTGTGATAGCGAGGAGGCTAGGTCGTCGCTCGCTTCGATCGCTTCTTGTTTTTCAAAAAGTGCGTAATACATCGGCCAGAATTTACCTTGGCGGCCAGCGCAACGGGCAGCGACTGATAGTTCGATGGAATTCTCGTGCAGGGGCAGATCTCGATATACTACGGCGATGGAATCGCCATAGACATCGACTATAGTTTTTAGGGCGGAAGAAGAATAGCGGCAATACGGGCAAGCGAAGTCGGAGAATTCTACAATCGTGACTTTCGGAGTGGAGGTGCCGGTGTAATATGTTTTGGATCCTTGGATGAGATAGAGGCTGGCTGCTTGGACATTGGACTGGTTGGCTTGGATATTTAGATTAGCCTGGAGCTGCGTATAGAAATATCTGGCGGCAAGGAAGAGATAGGCGGCGAAAGCTACGATAAGGAGGATGATAAGCCAGCCCCACCATTTTTTATACCAAGGTTTGATTATATTAGTATGTCTCGCTTTCATCTCGGCATACCTTATGCGCTCTTCTAGGCTCATATTTATTGAAAAATTAAGGGCTTTTATCTATACTGGTATTATATCATAATGACGGGATATTATGAAAATGATGAGTTGGAATATAAACGGGATCAGGGCGATAGCCAAGAAGGGCTTCGCTGATTTTTTGTCTGCCTATCATCCAGATGTCATCGGCTTGCAAGAGATAAAGATCGGAAGCGAGATGAGGCTCAAGAC
>CAZSAA010000061.1:0-1831 GCA_964604915.1 uncultured Gammaproteobacteria bacterium | reverse complement strand
CTTTTCTTTATAGAGCCGCAGATCAAATCCAGTCAATTAATTTGGGCGGAAGTAAGGTAATCGTATTTGGTGATTATGGCGGTTTAAGTGGTTGTTATAATGGAGAAACCCATATTTCAGTTGGACAATCTAGCGTAATTCTCGGTATGGCTAATACTGAATTATTTGAACCAGCGGATTCACAAGATTTCTGGGAAATTATTAATTATGCTCTTAATGATAACCCCGGCCTGGTCTATATTCGTCTCTATTCTAAGGAAACGCCACACCTTGCCAGAATTACTAGCAATAAAGATTGTTACGTTACCTATGAACCAAAGGAGACTCCGGTGGCCACAATTGTTTCTTGCGGATTAACAGCAAAAGATTGTGTTGAGGCGGCCACTAATCTTGAAGAGAGAGGGGTATTTGTTCGGGTAGCAAACATGGTTAAGCTCAAAGGTTTTTCAGAAAAAAACGTCCTATCATTTTTACAGCCAGGCAAGCCAGTACTAACAGTTTATAACGGAACACCATCAATTTTAGAATCAATTGTTTCTAAAGTAATTTTAAGCAAGTTAAATAAAGAAACAGTAAAATCTTATATTCATGGAATAGGTTTTTCCGTTGGGGAGTCCGGTACTATGGGAGAACTTAAAAAAACGTTTGGGTTAGATGCTCCAAGTATTGAGGAGTCTGTACTTGAAATGTTAAGAGACTAGTGCTTAATGCCCGAGGTTTTTATAACTTCGGGCATTTTTATAATTCCAGGAAACTCCACGCTAACCGCCAGTGAGTTTAGGGGTTAATGATATCAGCAACCTCAGCTAAAATCAGCGTAAATAAAAAGAGCACACTTGCGTATGCTCTTTTTTCTCATGTAGCCTCTAGGGGAGTCGAACCCCTGTTGCATGGATGAGAACCATGCGTCCTAACCGTTAGACGAAGAGGCCAGTATCTGGCCATGGAGGCGGGAATAGCCGGCAAAAAATTGCTGCGCGTCCATCTTTTTTCCGCCTTCAAGTTGTAATTGTAATATAATTAATTTTCCTTGTCCACACCTGACGCTGATCTGGGTGTTTTTTATGGATATTTCTCCTATCTTAGCTGATATTTCCGTATCTTCCGCTATATCTGCCGCCATTACCTTTATCATCTTCCCGTCGGGCAGATAGGAAAAGGCGCCCGGCCAAGGGTTATAGGCGCGTACTTGCCGCTCTATCTCTCCCGCGCTCCTTTTCCAATCGATCAGGCCGTCTTCCTTGCTGGTCATCTTCACGTATGAGGCGAGCGAGCCGTCTTGCGCTTGGGGGATGGCTCGGCCTTGGATGTAGTCGATGATAGCGGGCGGCAATATCTTGGCACCTAGGATAGAAAGCTTGTCATGCAGGCTAGCCAGAGTTTCTTTCGGGTCCAAACTAACGCTCGCTTGCCGGATGATGGGGCCGGTGTCCATACTGGCATCCATCTTTATGACGGTCAGTCCGCTTTCCTGGTCGCCATTTAGGATGGGCGCGGCTAAGCAGCTCGCGCCGCGGTATTTTGGGAGAAGGGAACCATGCAGGTTGATGCAGCCATACCTAGGGATATCGAGGATGGATTGGGGGACGATCTTCCCATAGGCGATAACGACGATAAGGTCAGGAGACATTCTGGCGATCGTCTCATATGCCTCCTTGATCTTGGCCGGTTGGAGTGCCGGGATGCCGAGTTTCTTGGCTGCTTGCTTGATCGGGGTCTCCCGTATCTCCTGCTTGCGTCCCACCGCCTTGTCAGTCTGCGTTATCGCTAAGATGACTTCGAAGCGGTCATCAGTGGCGAGCGCCTCGAATCCAGGCACGGCAAAATCCGG
>CAZSAA010000060.1:0-2063 GCA_964604915.1 uncultured Gammaproteobacteria bacterium | reverse complement strand
GAGCTAGCTATGCCAATCGATCCTAACAACTCATCGAATTTTTCTTTTAACGATTTGCCGCGACCGCAGAAAACAGCTGTCATATTGCTGTCTTTATTCGCGGTCTTTATTTTATTCTTCTGGCTTTGGCAGTTCCAGGCGAAGCTCAAGAGCCCCTTCGCTCCGCCGGAAGGATATGAAGATTATCAGGAGACGCTATCAGCCGATCCGACCCTATCCGATACCGATAATGATGGCCTTAACGATGGAGATGAAGAGCTTTATGGTACTTCCAGGTATATTGAAGATACTGATAGCGATGGCTTTTCTGATAGTGAAGAAATATTGGCCGGTACTGACCCGCTTTGTGCGGCTGGAAGCAATTGCTTCCGTTCGGATAATGTCGATACCGATGCTGTCGCCAGTTCTTCGGACGAGACAGGCGAGCAGCAGATGAGCGCGGAAGAAGAAGAGGCTCTCCAAGCTCTTATCAGTGGTCAAGGCGATGCGGCCAGCATTCGCCAGCTCCTGCTAGATAACGGCGTTTCCGCCGAAGATCTGGCCGATATTAGCGACGAAGACCTTTTAGCCAACTATCAACAGGTGATAGAAGAAGGAATGAGCGAAGAATAAGCTATGATAATATATGAAAAATACAAAAGCGCGGCCTAGCTTCTTGGGAATAGGTTTTTTCCGTAGATACCTGCCGATCTTTATCGCAGTAGCCTTGTTGCTCCCAGGGAGAGCTGTTTTCGCGCAAGGCGCTCCAGTCATCGATATTTCCGCCAAGGTCGATAGGAGTTTCAAGAGCTTGATGGAAAAGCTGGGCACCACCGTCCTTAACACCGCTATCAGGAATACTCTCAATAAGATTGCCTATGACGCCGCTAATTACGTAGCGGCCGGCGGTCGTGGTCAATCGGCTCAGTTTATCAATGAAGACCCGATGGCCTATGTAACTAACTTGGCCGACAGCGCGGCCGGAGAGTTCATAGATAGCATAAATGAATGGGGACAATTTAACCTTTGCGAACCGAGTCTTGATACTAAACTTCAAATCGGTCTAGGGTTAACTAAACAGCAGAAACCGGATGCTCCGGCCTGTACCTTCTCTAAGATGTATGCCAATTGGGAAGAGGATATCAATGCTAAATTCAATGACATTACTAGTGCGGATTATCTAGATACGGTAGCGGATATTTTCAATCCGACTTCCAATGAGACCGGTATCGCTGCCTCTTTGGTGGCCGGCCTGAATGAGGCCAAAGCCAGCACCACCACTAGCGTGTGGCAGACGCTAGGAATAACCGGTTTGTGGAAGGAAAAACGTGATGCGGCTGGCAACCTCCAGGCTCCAGCCGGAACGGCCGAGAAAAAATTGGATAATGCGGAAAAAGCGCAGACTGACTCAATCGCCAATCCTAAAGGCGAGAACGTCTTCGGGCAAGCGGCTCAAGTATTCCTTAACCAATTAGCCTTGAAAGTATTCCAGAATACTATCAGTAATCTAGGGAAGAATACTGGCGGTTCCTCTGGCTCCTCTGACGCGACCGCTTCCCTATCTAATGCCGAAGCGGAAGTGAGGACCGGGGAAGTGTCGGTAAAAGAGAAGACGGCAGTCGTGATTGCGCCGCATTTCGATATTAAAGCCGATTACGACATATTAGCTCAATTAGCTTCTTGCTCCGATAGCGATAACCCTAACCCTAACAGTTGCGTAATAAGCGACCAATTCTCTCAGGCGATTTCTGATCACAGCTTGGTAATCGATGCTTTGGATGGAGGGTTCCTGGGTAAGGATGTCGTGCTCGGCGACGATGAAGGGCCTTTGTCATACCGTAGCCTGGCTATACTCAGAAAGTTCCGTATAATCCCATCCGGTTGGGAAATCGCCGCCAAGCGTAATTTGGCGATAGATAAGGATAAACGGGGTACCGTGATGGACTTCGTTTCCTGTTTCGATCCGACCGATGAATATGATGAATTCACCCCGAAATTCGACGCTTCCGATTGTGCCGGGCTAGTCGACCCTAATTGGGTACTCAAAGCGCCCCTTAATTACTGCGCTAAGGAAGGATCGGGCG
>CAZSAA010000059.1:0-2171 GCA_964604915.1 uncultured Gammaproteobacteria bacterium | reverse complement strand
GTTTAGGGCCAAGCGGGGCAACCCTTGAGAGTTCGAGTCTCTCCGTCCGCACCTATAACACCACCATAGAGGTGGTTTTTTCATTCCCAAAAATCACCATATCATATAAGATATAGGTATGTTTAGTTTTCTCCATTCATACCTGCCAGATCCTATTTTTCTCAGCGTCGGTCCGCTTTCTTTGCGCTGGTATGGCCTGATCATGGCCATCTCGATCGCTATCGCAATAGTACTCACGACTATCTTGGCTAAGAAGAAAGGTATCCCTAAGGAAGATATAATAGATGCCGCTTTCTGGGCTATCATCGGCGGTATCATCGGCGCCCGTCTCTATGAGATTTTCCTGGAGTGGCCATACTATATTGCTAACCCCGAACGGATGATCCGCCTCTGGGAAGGCGGCTTGGCTATTCATGGGGGTATCATCGGCGGCGGCTTGGCCCTACTGATTTTTTTCTGGAACAGACGGAAAAAGCTATGGCGGATGGAAAGTCTCTTCCTACCTGGATTAGCGTTAGGACAGGCTCTAGGGCGCTGGGGCAATTATTTCAACCAGGAACTTTTCGGCCGGCCCACTTCCTTACCTTGGGGAATCCCCATCGCGCTCGAGAACCGGCCGGAAGCCTTTACCGCCTTCACTTATTTTCACCCCACCTTCCTCTACGAGAGTTTGGGAAACCTGATTATTGCTATTGTCCTGTGGAAATATGTGAGCAAACGGCACTTCCAACCGGTTTGGGCGATCGCTATTTATGTGCTATCATATTCAGTGTTAAGATTCTCTTTGGAGTTTATCAAAATCGACAGGACTCCGATCTGGCTCGGCCTGAGGTGGCCCCAGATAATGAGCTTGATCATGGCCGCATCCGGCCTCCTTTTATTATCCCTCTACCATGCCAACCAAAAAAACCAGCCCTAAACTAAAACAGGGTAACCTCAAAATCCTCTATTTGATGGTATTTTTATTGTCGATAAGCACAGCCATCCCTGCCTATATCCAATCTAGCTTCCTAGGCCAATATACCACTATCTCGATTGTTAGCTCGTTCTTTGTCATTGCTAACTTAGCCACCCTATCAGCCATCCTGTTCTTCCCCAAAAGTATCAAGAAGTTCGGCAACTACAAGGTTGCCAAGATAGTCGCGGCAATCTATCTTTTGTCTTTGATAACAATTTCAGTGACCGGCGATATCGTCCTGCTCTTTATCGGATTCCTCTTAATGACGCTCTCCAACAACCTGCTATACATCAACATGGATATAATGGTGGAAAATTTTTCGAGCGACAGTTCCACCGGCCGGACTCGAGCGATATATTTTACCGCCAGTAATCTAGCTTGGATACTTGCCCAGTTGCTGTCGACCAAGATTGCTGGCCTTGAAGGTTATCGTCTTAGTTTCATGATTGCCGCCGCAGTCGTTATCCCTTTCATTCTGATATTTATCTCCGCCGCTAAGAATTTGAGAGATAAGATAAAGTATGTAAAACCAGATATACTGGCCACTATCAAACGCATAGCCGCTAATGCTAACTTGCGCGGCATCTTCGGCCTAGCTTTCCTGCTCAATATCTTCTATAGCTGCGTCGTGATATTTATCCCTATCTACCTAAATCAAGTGCTAAATTTCGGTTGGGATAGACTAGCAATTATGTTCGCTATCATGCTAGTGCCTTTTGTCCTGATTGAGATTCCCGCTGGCACATTGGCTGATAAATATATCGGAGAGAAGGAATTATTCCATGTCGGATTCTTCATCCTCATTCTTTCCCTTATCTTCTTCGCCTTCACTACCGCCACCTCCTTCTGGGTCTGGACTAGCATCCTATTCTTCAGCCGTATCGGAGCCGCCTTAGTGGAATCCATGCGCGAATCATATTTCTTCAAACTGGTCAAAGCTAAGGATATCCAGTTGATAAACTTCTTCCGCATCACCGCCCCCCTCGGTTATGTCGTCGGGTCATTTATCGCCCTGATTTCTGTTTCCCAACATTCCCTCAATTACGTCTTCATGATTCTAGCCCTGATAATGTCCTCTTCTTTCATTTTCCTAGCTGGTATGAAGGACTCAAAATAGGGAGATTGACTAAAAACCCCCTTTCTTATATCATCTAATTAACCCTTGCGGGTATCGTATAGTGGCTCATTATGTCAGCCTTCCAAGCTGAAGAGA
>CAZSAA010000058.1:0-2289 GCA_964604915.1 uncultured Gammaproteobacteria bacterium | reverse complement strand
GAACCAGCATTTAATCTGATTATAGCCTTAACTAAGGGGATGGGGTTGCCTTCCCGGAAGATGACTGGGGAATACAGATACGAGGAAAAAAGGATAAGGCCTATTGCCACCAAAAGGATTATCTTTAATTTTTTGTTTGCTTTTACCATTAGGTCGCGGTGATAATCGTATTTTTCCCTTTTCATAGACGATAAATGACTTTAGCTAATAATCATTCGGTTGCCAGCGGGATTTTGCCGCATTTGGACCCGGACGCTCCTACCATGATCATGATATCATCAAGTTCCGGTTCGACGGCAATTAGCTGATTGCCATTCTTGAGCGTTATCGTCACGATCTTGCTATGCGCCTGGAAAGCTTTCTCTACTTCGCAATTACCAATAGCCGATTGCACCTGTTCCCAAGTACTATTCATTCCCTGGACGAAAGTCCTGCCATCTGGCGTAACACACTGCGGCGGGTTGGATTTTGCCATAGGAAACCCGGCGCTAATGCACTCGTCGAAATTAGTTACCCAGTTAACCGTCTGGATGATACGGTCTACCGTCGCGTCGATATCGAACGCTTCCCGTTCGTTGGCACAAACTTCCGCCTGTCCTAAGCCGTAATCGTTACAATCAGGGTAGCGAAGAGAAAACCTGATGCTTACAAGTCCACCATCCTTGGCGGTAGTATAAGTATATGACGAATAGACACTACCAGCCGCACCTTCATTCTCTATGTTTACGCAATAGGTACGGTCATCGACCGAGCGCTGTAAAGTCATCTCGGACAGGCTGCTTGTTTCTAATGGCGTAGTTTCGCAATAATATGCTCCCTCCCCTATTTCTATAACCGGCGGCCATTCTTGAATAAAGATATACTTCGCGGTCAATCTTTCTGGGTATTGGAAAGAAATCCCGCCTTCATAACGCTCCGTCCACAGATCAGCTGGTTCGTCTCCCATAACATCTTGAGTCGAAACGGGATTACTAGCCTCTTGCTTGGGCCAGAACGCATACACGCCGAACGCTAAAATAACTAACAAGATTAACAGCAAGGTTATCTTGAAGATTTGTTGTAAAAAGGGGGTCTTCCTATCTTTCATATATAGTATGCCCCCTATCTTTGGTCTACTACCCCGCCTACATATCTAGCCTCGTAGATAACCTCCCCGGCGCACGATATCGTTTCCCGTCCAGAGAAATTACCAACCTCGCCGACATATTCGTTGACATACCGATAATCGCCCTCTATATACTCCGCTGGCCCGCGATATGGGCAGTCTGGCGGAAGAAGGGACAAAGCTCTTTGCAGTACCTGATAGACCGCGCGTATATCCTCCACCTCTTTTTCGACCGAACCGTAATATACCATCATGTATATCGGCTTACCCTCACGCCAAACCACTTCGCGCCCGCCATATGGTTCGCCGCCGAAATAATTGTCATGATATCTAAACTTCCCCGCTTCGAAAGTCAAGGTGGTCGATCCATCATCTTCTTTGACCTTCTCGGCTACGTCACCACTAGCATAGGTGGCTTTCTTGGCAGATACTAGGAATCGGCCCAGTTCTTGGAGATTGACCATATTATTCTTGGTTAATTGCTTTCTCAGAAAAACCTCTTTTCGGACGCGCTGTCCATATCGCTAAAACGAAGCGGCTATATAGGTAAATTATAGCATTTCCAGGGATTATGAGATATGTCTCGTCAAATAATGGTACTTTAATCTTGCAAAACCGCTATATATTTTTCATATTAGTCTTTCTCTTGACAACCCGGTAAATTCGTATAAAATAGTAAATCAAGCTTCACTTTAACAATTTAACCTCAAACCCTTATATAATGGAAAAACAAATTTTCTTGCTCCGACACGCTGCCTATACGGGCGGTGGAGATTCGCGTCTCTCTAGTCAAGGTGAAATACAGGCCGCCTCCTTAGCCCGCAAGCTAAGGGAAGCGATAACTGACGATAATATCACCATCTGGACATCAACCGCTAACCGCGCTCAGGAGACTGCTAGCATCATCGGGCAGACCCTCGGCATCCCACCAGAACGTTTCCTGGCCAAGGATAAATTATGGAGCGACGGTGCCCATCATGAAGATTATAGATGGCTAGAAAAAAGCCTGGACGAATTCCAAGATGGAATCCTGATCATTATTTCCCATTTGGAGTACGTACAGACCTTCCCCGTCATCTTAGGCTTCAAGCCTAATTCAGCCGGATACGCGCAAGGTGTGATGATCCAAAACGGGCAATGCACCGAATTCTAATAAAAGACCTTCGAGGTCTTTTTTTATATAG
>CAZSAA010000057.1:0-2412 GCA_964604915.1 uncultured Gammaproteobacteria bacterium | reverse complement strand
GGATTATATAAGAGTCTTTTATTTGGAAAATCCGTTCCTAGTGTAGGGGCGGATTTTTATTTTTGCTTATATTATTAGATTTTCATGACTATTTACTTTTTTAAAAGTTTTAAGTATACTTAAAACATATCGTAAATTTTAATATCTTTTAAGTATGAATGAAAAATATAAAAAACGCGATTATTATATTGATAAGATTAGGCCCTTTATCGGGCTAGATTTGATTAAAGTTTTGGTTGGACAACGCCGGGTAGGGAAAAGCTATATCTTACGGCAGTTGATGGACGAAATCAGGGCTGATGATGAGAAGGCAAACATAGTCTATATCAATAAAGAAGACAACGAATTCGAGTCGATTGTTAATCATAGCATTTTGATAAATTATGCGGAAGAAAGGATAAAGAAAGACGCAAAGAACTATTTATTCATCGATGAGATTCAGGAAATTGAAGGATTTGAGAAAGCGTTGCGTCATTTAGCGGCTAAAAAGATTTTTGACCTGTATTGTACTGGAAGCAATGCCAAACTCATGTCCTCCGAACTAGCGACTGGATTGTCTGGGCGCTACATCGAGATTCCGGTCCACCCCTTGTCGTATCAGGAATTTTTGCAGTTCCATGATTTGAAATCCGAAGAAGAATCCCTGCTGAAATATATCAGGTACGGAGGGTTGCCTTTTCTGGTCAATCTCGAATTGTCCGACGAACCGGTCTATGCTTATTTGCAAAGCATATATAACACTATTGTCCTAAAGGATGTGGTTGCTCGTTTTCATATCAGGGGTATAAATTTTCTCAATCGCCTGTTGGAGTATGTAGCTGATAATGTCGGTTCACTAGTTTCCGCTAAGCGTATCAGTGATTTTTTGAAATCACAAAAGACGCCGGCTACGCCTAATAAGACCCTTGATTATTTAGCCCATCTATGCTCTAGCTTTATAATCCGCGAGGTGGATCGAATTGACGTCAAAGGAAAGAAAATTTTTGAGATCAGTCAGAAATATTACTTTGAAGATTCCGGTCTCAGGAATACTATAGTAGGTTATAAGGCGGATGATATCGGTCAGATGCTGGAAAATCTCGTATTTTCGCGTTTGCAGCAATTGGGATTCCGGGTCCATGTCGGGCAGCTGGCCGGTAAAGAAATTGATTTTGTAGCTGAGAAAGAGGGTAAGCGTATCTATGTCCAAGTCGCTTATCTGATGCCCGATACAGCGATTAGGGAAAGGGAATTTGGTAATCTTTTAGAGATTTCCGATAACTATCCTAAGATGGTCGTTTCAATGGATCGCCTTAATGGCCGAGATTACCAAGGCGTCAAACATTATTATATTTTGGACTTCTTGCAGGATGACAATCTGATTAGTTAGGTAGTTTAAGCAGAGGCGTTAAGTTATTGATTCAAAAAAAGCTGGTTCTAGGCCAGCTTTTTTTGAACTTATAATATATACAACCCCGCTATTATCAATCCTCCCAATATAACCCTATACCACCCGAAGGGGATGAAATCGTTCTTCTGGATGAACTTGAGGAAGAATTTGATTCCGGCCAGGGCGGTTAGGAAGGAAGCGACAAATCCGATCAGCCAGATGACCAGCTCTTGTTGGTCGAGCGCTAACGGCGTCTTGTAGAGGTCATAGGCGGTGGCGGCAAAGATGGTCGGGAGCGCGAGCAGGAAGGAATACTCCACGATCGCTTTCCGGGAAACGCCGAGACTGAGGCCGGCGATGATAGTGGCGGCGGAACGGGATATGCCGGGGATGGTGGCGATTGCCTGGCAGGCACCGGTAATCGCTGATTGCTTGATGGTCATATCCTCCAGTTTTGTCCCGTCTTCGCTCCCTATCCGTTTCTGGTTGCGCCTTGATTCGAAGAGGATGATGACGACGCCACCGACGATAAGGGAAATGGCGATGACCAGAAGGCTTTCCATTAGGCGCCCCTTAACTAGGCTATACATAGCGAAGCCGATTAGTCCGGTCGGGATGAAGCCGGCGGCTACGTTGCGGATTATCTTCCAACTGGAAAAGATACGCTTGAAATACAGGGCTGCCACTGAAAGCATGGCCCCCAACTGGATGGATATCTCGAAACTCTTGAGGAAGTCGCTGCTTGGTATCTGGAGCAGGGAAGAAGTGATTATCAGGTGGGCGGTAGAGGAAATCGGCAGGAATTCGGTAAACCCTTCGACGAGGCCCAGAATAATGCTTTGGAGAATGGTCATATCGTGTTTATATTAGTAGTATATACATATTATGACGGTTTTGTCCGGCATTTACAAACCCTTCAGTTTTGCTATAATATCTTTCATGTAAATCAGTATCCGGAAAGGGGGAGTAATCCTGTCCCAGGACAGGGAAAGGCTTCGGCTAGTCTCCTTTTGTCCACGCAAAGGATGCTTGCGAAGCCAGTC
>CAZSAA010000056.1:0-2588 GCA_964604915.1 uncultured Gammaproteobacteria bacterium | reverse complement strand
AAAAAGCAGCCTCATATTAGGCTGCCTATCATTTTTTCGGCTTGGCTAGGCCGGCTCAAGATAAAATTTATTCTGCAAGAAATCCATGGTGTCCTGATATTTGGTGGACATCCAATCCTCACAAAACTGGACGACTAGGCTCCGCTCGTAGACCGGAAGATACAGGCCGCGCTCGTCGGTCAATCCGTTTTCGAAGACGAATTTTCTCCATTCCTCCTCGGAGCGGTCACCCCGATCGGAATAGTCCATGTGAAACCCGGGTTTCAATATCTTCCCAGCGATAAACTCGACCCGCGGGATGCGGCTTACCAGCACATCACGGTCGTTTTCTTGATTCCAGACTATCACCTCTCCTTCAGAAAGGATAATAGGTGATTTGCCGAACATAAACAAAAATTGCTGTTCGCGCAGGACCTGCCAAGCAATAGGCTTCAGCCAACCTCTTTCCGGACGGCATAAGGGATTATTCCTCTCCTTATGCTCTACCTGTGCTAACAAGGCTGACAACTTTTGTCTTATGCCCGCCTTTATTTCCAGCTCGGAGCAAGCATTGATCGATGCGACATATTGGTCATACAATGACCAAAACTGCTCCAATTTTTTTTCTTTTTTACTTTCCTCCATTTTTTATTCCTCCATTTTTTAAGGTTAAGGTTCGAAAAAAAATTCTCAACAAGAATCAAAAAATAGTACCGCAAGCGGTTGCCTTTGTCAATTTTCCTGACCGTTATCTCGCCAATCAATCAGGCCGGTGCCTGACCAATGGCCGAAAGAGGTAATATCCAGCTTGGCTTTAGATATTTTCCGCCATATCCCTAGCATATTCCAAAGGCGGATATCATCGAAGATAACGATCGGGGGATTAACAAAGGATATGGAATCAAGATTATCCAAAAAATCTTGCTCCATCTTCCCGTCTTTTTCCGCGTCAATGAAGATGACATCAGCCTTCCCTAGCAATCCTCTATATTTATCCAGAATTTCTTTCCGACTCAGGTCATCCACCCATTGCTTCAAGCGCCCGTCAGAAAAATCATCCCAACGCAAACAAGTGCCGGGATACTGCTCCCAAGGGACAATGTCAAAAGTAACTATCTGCCCGCTTCCAGGGAGATATTGCCTCATAGCCAGGGCGGAAAGCCCAGTGGCGGTTCCAATTTCAATCACGAGCTTGGGGGATATAGCCTTGATGATAGCGGCAAGCAAGCGATAGTGCTCGCCTGGCCATATATCTAGATATCTTCCCGCCGCTTCTCCTCGATCGGATAAATTAGACAAGGAAATATCCGCTATCTCCGCTAAGGCAGTGCGAACCAACTCCAGAAGGCGCGCTGAAACCGTTCGGTTCCCCGTTTCCGGCGATACAACCAGGCTAAGTTCGCGGTGCCTCGCTTTTACCGGCGCCACTGCCTTTATCATCGCGCCAATCAAGCGGCGATTATAACGGTTCATCAGCATATTACGGCTGGAACATCTCCTCAGGCAGGAATCGCACCTCTTTCACCTCCGGGAACTGCTTAGCGGTCGCTTCGATCTGGGACCAAAGCACGCCCACACGGCAGGATCCACCCACCGTCTTGTTGCTGGGATCAGAAAATTCCAAAGTAAGTGCCCCATCCTTTAACGAAGCACCTTTAAGGGAAAGCCCTTCAAGCGGATACTCCGTAGTGATTCCAGCTGTTTTCTCGGTGGCGGTAAGGTTGCCGGATAGAAGGAGGTTGATGGTATCTTGGATGGGAGTCTTGGTTATCGGGATCTGCCGTTCCACTATCACTAATCCTTGGCGGCTGCAAAGGATATTGCCGGAATCATCCCTATCCATCGCCGGATTATAGTAATATAGCTGGACGGTCCTCATACCGCGAACGAAGGAGATGGGCATTCGCAATTCCTGGCTATTTTCCGGCAGCCCGGATGGGTTATCATTCCTAAAAACTATCGTGCCCATATCGGTAGCCGGGGCATCAAATTCCAAAGTCGCTTCGAAGGGGACGAATCCTTCGGTCATCCACTCCTCGGTCGCCATAGCCGGAGCTTCGGCAATCACCTGTCCGTTCCCGTCGAGAATCTGGACAGGAAAAGACGCTTCGAAAAACCAAGGTCCACGCGCTTCGCCGGTAATGGTCACCGGGCTAGATATCGATTCGAAAGGACTAGGCGAAGAGATATTGATGAGGCCTTCCTGAGGGCAAGGGGCGAACTGACAATCAGAGCCGCTTCGGACGACGGATGAACCGTCAGCGCAAATCTTAGCATCTTCTGGGCAACCGGAAAGATTATCTTGATTTCCAGGCGTAACTGGCTGGCGGCTGCAAGCAGCCAGCAAAAGAACAATAGAGACAAAGATGGAGCCTACCAAATATTTTTTCATATATTTATGACATTAACGCGTATCTAACCTAAATATACCATAAAAATAAGGATAAACAAAGGTTACTTCATCTATTGAAAACTAATTTTACTAGCCTCATTTCCCTTCCGCGACTACCTCCAATCCTACAATGCTTAACTCATTAGTCTTGAAAAAAATAATAATGACCTCCTCCCCGCACTCAAAAAGCCACCCTTTCAGGGATGGCTTTTTTCAT
>CAZSAA010000055.1:0-2646 GCA_964604915.1 uncultured Gammaproteobacteria bacterium | reverse complement strand
CCTGATTACTCTTACGGCCGTCAGATAGCTGATAGTATACTTCGATGTCGTTATCACCCATCTGGAGAATGTATGAATACGACCATTCGATGTCCTTTCCGCCCGATACCGCCTTCTGGCCGTTGATATATACGTCGGCATCAAGCGGCTTGAGGCCGGAAATGATCTGCTTGAAAGACAGAGTAGAAGTGGCGAAACTATCAATGACCGGTTCCATCACGCTGGTGGTACTAGCGGCTACAGATAGAAGCGGTTCATAGATTACTGAACTGCTACTGGCGGTATAGATGGAAGCGGCTACTTTGGAAGCCGTAATAGAGCCGAAATAATTACCGGACGCCTTCAAACCAAATATCGCGGTCTGGAGGTTATATTTGAGATTGCCATAGATATTATTATCCTTGATGATCTTAGGGGTGGCCGCGACCATCAAGCCAGAATCGGAATTATACTTAATCTCGTTCTTAATCATGAACAGGCCGGCGGAATAGGAAATGACGCCGAGCTGGTTATTGTTAATTATGTTGTTTTCCAGAATATTGCCCTGGCTACCGCTCTCCAAGCTGATACCGGCCGTAGTGCTATAGCGGATATCGTTATCAGTAATCAAATTATTATCCCCTTTGATTGCCAAGATACCGATGACGTTACTATCAATAGAGTTGCCCTCGATGCGCGCAGTAATCGCCTTGTCGCCGATATATGAATAGCCGACCGGAGTGGAAACGTAATCACGGCCGTTATTGCGCTCTATCTTTATTCCCACGCCATTGTCGTTGAAAGTATTGTCGCTAATGCGGATCGGAACGATCTCGGCCGCGTTGTCAGTATCAGCGGAAAGATAGGTGGGAACCAGGCTACCAGCTGGAGCGTTATCACCCTTCACATGCACGCCTATCGTGTTGTTTATTATCTGATTATCCGTGATATATGGACTAGAATCGTCGCAGATGATACCGCTGCCGAACTTGATGATGGCGCCCTGCACGATACTGCCGCTCTCATATACGCCATTTTTAAAGACAGCGTCCTGGGAATCCTCGGCAAATTCGATACCAGACCAATCACCGCTCCCTGGCGAAGCCAGGTTAGAGGTGAGCATAACCGGATCGCTGTCAGTACCCATTACCTTGAGGGTGCCATGGACCACGATCTTGGCGCCTTGGTTGAATCTTACTTGAGTACCAGGTTCGATGACGAGGGTAGCGCCGGCGGCAACTTCCATCGTACCAGCGATAACATACGGACTGTTATCCGCCGTCCAGACCGGATTGATAATGCTGCCGGTAACGCTGGTCGCTGCCCAGGAAGAAAGAGGCGCGAGTGCCAAAGCGAACGATAGCAAGAGTTTTAGCTGTCTTTTGAACATATTTTTAGGTTAGTATTATTTGACTAAATTATAGCATAATAATAAAAGGCAGGAAATATCTAGGATTATATAGCTATTGTTGACAGCTCCGCGCTTCTTTGCTAGTATTTATCCAGTAAATAACTAATAACGATAGGAATGTTCCTAGGAACATTTTTTTGAAACGTATGGCACATAAGAAAGCCGCAGGTTCTACATCATTAGGCCGCGATTCAGAAAGTAAGCGCTTAGGCGTTAAAGTCACCGATGGCCAGAACGCGACGGCCGGATCCATCATCATCAGACAGAGAGGTACTAAATACCACCCTGGCTTGAACGTGAAGAAAGGCGGCGATGATACCCTCTTCGCTACCGCTGACGGCGTGGTCAAATTCTCGACTAAGAAACTGCTCAAATTCAACGGCAAACTCAAGTCCTCCAAGGTCGTAAACGTGATAAAGTAAAGACTGCCTGAAAACAATATAGAAAAGCTATCCTCTCGGATAGCTTTTTCTTTTATCTTGCCTTTATCCCTTAAAACAGATACTACTATTTATCCTTTTTATCAGCGCAAGCTTTGAGGAATGCTGCAAATAGCGGATGCGGATCGAGGGGACGCGAAATGTACTCTGGATGGAATTGGACGCCCACGAAGAAAGGGTGCTCCTCTATCTCTACCGCTTCGACGATGCTGCCATCAGGCGAAGTGCCAGCCACCTTGAGTCCGAGCTTCTCGAACCTATCCTTATAATCATTATTAAACTCATAGCGGTGGCGGTGGCGTTCGGTTACTAGGCCTGGCTTGTCCAGCGCCGCGTAGGCCTTGGCCAACCGGCTACCCTCCCGCAACTGGCAGGGCCAACCACCCAGACGGATAGTGCCGCCATAGCCCTTTTCCTTGATGATTTCTGCTTGGCCGGGCATGATGTGGATGACCGGATGCGGGGTGGTCGGATCAACTTCCGCTGAATTAGCTTTATCGAGCTTGGCCACGTGGCGAGCGAATTCGATCACCGCCATCTGCATGCCATAGCAGAGGCCGAAATACGGGATACCATGGGTACGGCAGTATTCTATCGCCATGATCTTGCCTTCCGAACCACGACTACCCCAACCTTGAGGCACGATTATGCCGTCATATCGCTCGAGGCTCTCTACTCCTTCCCTCTCGATATCTTCCGAATTTATCCAATGCAATTTAGCCTTTACGCGGTTATGCGCCGCCGCGTGCTTTACCGCCTCGATCACGGAAATATATGAATCGGAAAGGGAGAAGTCGCCTGTAGCGAAATACTTGC
>CAZSAA010000054.1:0-2722 GCA_964604915.1 uncultured Gammaproteobacteria bacterium | reverse complement strand
GTGTTGGCTCCCGGGGTCGGATTCGAACCGACGACCAATTGGTTACACTTATCCAAAAGTTTCCTAATGGGGTGGACTATATCATCATCCATATATAACCCTATACATGGATGCGAGGCGCTTCGGACAGATATATGGAACGCATATTCCTGCCCTACTCCCTTTCGGGATAGTCTCTGAACCTTCAAGGATAATCCATCTGAAACGGACCATCCAAGCTTGGCTGCTGATTACCATCGCCTTTCGGCTTTAGGCTTCCAGCAATTCACCTCGTTTTCGACCTCGATTGCTCGAGGAAGCTGCGTATTACGTTCACAGCCAACTGCGCTACCGCTGCGCTACCCGGGAATATGAAGTTGTAAAATAAAAAAGCCTTTACGGAAGCATTTTTATCTCCTCCCATAGTACCAAACCTGCTTCCAATCGTCAATATATAATAATATCACTGATTTTTCCGCTATTGCTCCGCCTCGATTGCCTTGGCCAATTCCTCCAAGCGGACGAAATAAGCGTCTTGCACCTTGTCAGAAATCTGCTGATATTCATCTTTTTCGCTGCTCCCGCCGACGCTACCATCACCATAATCAAACATGGTAACCTTCTCATTTTCGTGATCCAAATCCAAGATGGTTATGTCTTTAGGCCTAAGCGCCGCCTCTACCTTAATATTCTCTTCCAGGTTATCTATTCCTTGCATGAGATACTGATAATCCTCTATCCTTCGTTTATCATCTTCTGTCTGTAACTTATTGGCTTTATATCCTGCCTCGTTGACGATCATCCGATCCGGTTTCCCGTCGCTATTTTGGTCGATGAAAGCCCGCCGTCCTCCCTTTTCGGAAAAAACAAGGAAAGAACCACGTTCCGCCGCGGTAACCACTTCTCCGCCGGAGAACTGATATTCATCAACCGGGATCTGATTGAGAAATTGCCGACTCCCTTCCGTCTTGACACGGACATACTCCCTAATCCGCTTAAGATATTGCTGAGCCAGCTCCGTCTTGTCTTCTTTCTTTTCTGGGCTAACCGACTTCTCCTGCGCTTCTACCTGACCCGGCAAGACGAACATCGCCAGCAGAGCGGCTACCTTGGCCATGTCCAACAAGCCCCGCCTACCTCCTTCTTTTTCTGGGGCAGGCCGTTCTTCTTTCTTGATTTTAGGATGGAAAAGGCTTTCGAGATTCATACAAATTAAGTTATTAAATATTACATATAAATTATCCGACTTTCTTCTAACAAAATCAAATGTACCGCTATATCAATAATCCCTCAGCTTCTGCAAGCCCTTCATCTTTCGGATCTTCTCCAAGGCCTTGGATTCTATCTGCCTGATTCTTTCCCTGGTAACTTCGAATTCCTGACCCACCTCTTCCAAGGTATGAGCCACCCCGTCGATGAGCCCGAAGCGCATTTCTAGAATCTTCTGCTCTCTGGGCGAGAGCTGGGAAACGATGTCCTTTACGTAATCTCTCAATAATTGCAAGGCGGCCGCCCGATCAGGCGTGACATTCTTGACGTCCTCGATGAAGTCCTCCAGGGTAGAGTCCTCCTCGTCATCGCCAATGGCGGCTTGGAGCGAGATGGTATCCTGCGATATCTTTATTATATACCTCACCTTATCCAGCTCCTCCCCCATTTCCGCGGCAATCTCTTCTGGCAAAGGTTCTCGGCCCAATTCCTGCACCAGCGAGCGCTGAACCTGCTGGAACTTATTTATCGTCTCCACCATGTGCACGGGGATACGGATAGTGCGGGATTGGTCAGCCAGGGCCCGAGTAATGGCCTGCCTGATCCACCAGGTGGCGTAGGTAGAGAACTTGAAGCCCTTCTTGTGCTCAAACTTCTCCACTGCCCTAAACAGCCCGATATTGCCTTCCTGGATGAGGTCTAACAACGATAGTCCTTTGGCACCGACGAACTTCTTGGCGATAGAGACGACTAGCCTCAGGTTGGCCTCGATAATCTTACGTTCTGCTTCCTTGTCGCCCTTGTCCTTGCGTTTAGCTAGTTCCACCTCCTCTTCCCCGCTTAATAGCGGCACCTTGCCGATTTCCTTGAGGTACATCTGGATGGAATCCGAACTGAGTTTGGACAAGTCGAAAGTGAGCAGGCTAGCCTTCTTGGCGCCGCCCGCTTCTTCTTCCTTGTTAGCCTTGACTTGCATGTCCAGGATGCCCCCTGAATCTTCCACGATGCGCACGCCGTTGTTTTGCAGATCGTTAAGGAAAAGTTCGTAGTCGTATAGATATTCTTCCGCTTCCGGGAACAAGAACAAAAGTTCGGTTTCCGTCACGAAACCGCGCATCCGGCCTTTCTCCAGGATACGCTTCTTCTGCTCCTCAGACGGGGCGACCGCTTCCTTGCGCTCTTTGGGCTTCTGATGCGGCGCCCTTTCCTTAGCGACGGCCGGCTTTTTCTTCTTCGGGGTCGGTTTCTTAGCGACCGACTTCTTGGTCACCGGCTTCTTGACGCTCGGGTGCTTGGCCGAGGCGGCCTTCTTGGCCGCCGGCTTAGCTTTGGCAACCGGTTTTTTCACTATTTTGGATTTTTTCGCCTTATCCGGCTGCTTTTTATGGTCTTGTTTTCTCATAATATATATTTACGCAAGCTTGATGGCTTTTAATTCATCGGTCAGGCCTTTTAGTTCCTGCATCAGGAGGTCGAGATCCAGGTCGTCTTCCCCTTCCTTCTCCGCTTGGGCGATCCGGTTCTGCAAAGAAGC
>CAZSAA010000053.1:0-2736 GCA_964604915.1 uncultured Gammaproteobacteria bacterium | reverse complement strand
GGTAATGATATAATCAAACCATATGGATAAGCAGAAAACCCTCATAATCATCGATGGAAACGCGCTCATGCACCGCAGCTTCCATGCCATCCCGCCACTCACTCTCAAGAGCGGAGAAATCGTGAACGCCGTATACGGCTTCACTTCTTTCCTGATGAAATCGCTAACCGCCTTCAAGCCCGACTATATCGCGCTCACCTTCGACCGAAAGGCGCCCACTTTCCGTCATGAAGCTTTCGCCGACTACAAAGCCACCCGCGTCAAAGCGCCCGATGAGCTGTATGCCCAATTCCCACTAGTAAAGGAAATGGCGGCCGCTTTCGACATACCCATCTTCGAACTCGACGGCTATGAAGCCGACGACCTCATCGGCACCCTCGGCAAGCAAGCCGCTAAAGAGCATCTCCGCAGCATAATCATCACCGGCGATTTGGATACCCTGCAGCTCGTAGATGACGACATTTCGGTATACACCATGAGCCGCGGCCTCTCCGACAGCGTCCTATACGACGAGAAAGCCGTGCAAGAAAGATATGGACTCAGACCTGACCAGATGATCGACTATAAAGGGCTGCGTGGCGATGTAAGCGACAACATTCCTGGCGTCAAAGGCATCGGAGAAAAGACAGCTAGCGACCTGCTCCAGAAATTCGGAACTTTGGAAAAGGTGATCGCCGCCGCCAAGGCTTTAGATCCAGCCATCAAGCCGCGCATCGCTAATCTCATCAGGGAACAGGAAGACACCGCCAAGCTGAGCAAAGAACTGGCGACCATCGATTGTGATGCCCCTATCGAGATAACCTGGGAAAAGATCGCCTTCTCCCCGCTCGACAAGGAACAAATCGCTTCGGTATTCAAGCGCTTCGAATTCAACTCCCTCCTCAACCGCCTCGATGAACTGGCCAGCCGTCTCGCTACCGCTATGGTTTCGACATCCTCTTCTCCTACTAGTCCCGTCCCTAAACCGAAAGCCGCCGCCAAATACTCCGTAATCGCTAACCGATCCGCCTTCGACAAGTTCACCAAGCGATTAGCCAAAGAGAAGTCCTTCGCTTTCGACCTAGAAACAAGCCAGGATGGCCAGCTCGCGGCCGCCTCCTTCGCGTGGCAAGATAACGAAGCATATTCTCTTGATCTGCAGGCCAAGGAAGCTGGCGGCTGGCTAGAAAGCCTCAAGGGCATCTGGGAAGACGAGAAGATAGGGAAAGCCGGACAAAACCTCAAGGCTAGCGTCAAACTGCTTTCCACATTAGGAATAAAGCTCAGAGGACAACTATTCGATACCCTCATCGCTTCATACCTGCTCCACCCCGAAGAAAGGCAACACACTTTAGAAAAGCTCAGTCTGCGAGAACTGGGATATCAGAAAACTAGCAAAGCCGACCTTGAAGCCGGCCAGAAACAGATGGATTTCGGACAAACGGACCAGAAAGCATTTTTCGCCTATACCGCCGAGAATGCCGATGTGATCTGGCGCGCCAAAGAACACCTGGCTAGGCAGATGTCGGAAAGAGGATTAGAAAAATTATTCGAAACTATAGAGATGCCGCTCATACCGGTGCTAGCCGCCATGGAAGAGAAAGGCATCCTCATCGATGAGAAGAGATTATCCGTCCTCGAGAAGAAGCTCGCAAAAACCAAAAGAATCCTAGAAAAAGAGATATATGAGATGGCCGGAGAAGAATTCAACATCGCCTCCCCCAAACAGCTGCAAACGATATTATTCGAAAAGCTCGAAATTTCTTCCGATGGTCTAGCTAGGACCAAGACGGGCATTTCCACCGCTGAAGATGAACTACAGAAAATGCTCGAGCTCCATCCCATCATCGCCCTTATCCAGAAACACCGGGAAACCAGCAAGCTCCTCTCGACCTATATTCTCCCCCTGCCCAAGCTCGCTGACAAAGAAGGGGCTATCCATAGCAACTTCCAGCAAGCAGTGGCCGCGACCGGACGGTTGTCTTCAACCGACCCTAATCTCCAGAACATCCCCACCCGTACTGAAGAGGGCAAACTGATCCGTTCCGCCTTTATCGCCCGCCCCGGCAAGGTTCTGCTCGGCTTCGACTACTCGCAAATAGAACTACGCTTAGCCGCCCATATCTCAGGCGATGAGAAGATGATAGCGGCGTTTGTTTCAGGCCAAGATATCCATCGCATAACCGCAGCAGAGATAAACGGAATAACGGAGGAGGAAGTTACCGCTGCCATGCGCCGCGAAGCCAAGGCGACTAACTTCGGCATCCTCTACGGCCAAGGTCCGCATGGCCTAGCCCAAGCCGCCGGCATACCGTATGCTAAAGCTAAGGATTTCATCGCCGCATACTTCGAATCATACCCGGACATCCGGAAGATGGTCGACGGTTTTATCAAGGATGCCAAAGAAAAAGGGTATGCCGAAACCATGTTCGGCCGGCGACGGTATATACCGGAGATAAATTCGCCATCAGGCATAATCAGGCGTAGCGGCGAGCGGATGGCGATAAATACGCCGATCCAAGGCAGCGCAGCCGACCTGATCAAGAAAGCGATGGTGGAGATATATCAGGCGATACTGTCGGAAGATAGCCGGATTTCCCTGTTACTTCAGATCCATGACGAACTCATCTTCGAGGTAGACAAAGGCCGCGAGAAAGAATATATTGCCCCCATAAGCGACATCATGGAAAATACCGTTAGCGGGCTCAAAGTGCCGATCAAGGTAGAGTGGGCGGCAGCCGACGATTGGGGCGGACT
>CAZSAA010000052.1:0-3332 GCA_964604915.1 uncultured Gammaproteobacteria bacterium | reverse complement strand
AACAAGGCATCCGTAGCGGAAGCTGTGGATGGATCACCTCCTTTCTAGGGAGATTGATGATTGGAAGCCATCGGCTTTCAATCTGACGGTCGACACTACTTTAGGTAGTGTACCGAATTGGTGCCAATTTAACTCAAAATAGCAGAAAGACCGGTCATGTGCCGGTCTTTTTGTTTGTCTATCCTGAAACCCTTAGCTATATTCTGCTCAAGCGTCATATATAGCGAAGCTATATCTCTACCCCAATCTTCCTCCTTATCTCCTCCATCTTCTTAGCTGTAATCGCTCTAGCTTGCTTGGCTCCCTTCTCCAGAATATCCTTCACCCGCTCATCCGACAAACTATTATATTTCTCCTGGAATTTTTTTAGGAAAGCCGCCACTACTTCCGCTAAATCTTTCTTGAAATCACCATAGCCTTTCCCGGCGTGTTTCTTCTCGATTTCCTTGATCGGGATACCGCCCAGATATGAATAGATATCCATCAGATTAGAGATGGCCGGCTTCCCTTTCTTATCGTACCTGACTTCGCTGCCCGAATCAGTCACCGCCCGCATGATCTTCTTCTTGGCAACCTCAACGCTATCTAACATGTATATAGTGTCATTGGGATTATCATCGCTCTTGCTCATCTTCTTGAGCGGATTCTGCAGGCCCATGATACGTGCCCCGCTTTTATTGACCACCGCTTTAGGCAAGATGAACGTCTGGCCGAACTGGGTATTGAAACGCTTAGCGATGTCCCGCGCTAATTCTACATGCTGCACCTGGTCTTCACCGACCGGCACCACTTCGGTGTCATATAGCAGGATATCGGCCGCCATCAGGACCGGATAATCGAACAAGCCGACCGAGACCGACTCCTGGTTCTTGCCCGCCTTGTCTTTGAACTGGGTCATCTTCTTCAGGTCGGCGATATGGGTACCATAGCAGTTGAGGATCCAGGCTAGTTCGGTATGATCCGTTGATCGCGATTGCTGGAAGATTATCGATTTCTTGGGGTCGATGCCGCTCGCCAAATAAATCTTGGCGATTTCCAAGATGTTTTTCCGGAGCTCTGCCGGATCCTGCCTGACGGTAATGGCGTGATAGTCAACGACGGAAAAGATGCAGTCATAGCCTTCCTGCAGCGGTATCCACTGGGAGATAGCGCCGATATAGCCGCCGATATTGAGGTGTCCGCTGGGCTTGATGCCCGAAAATATCCTTTGTTTTTTGCTAGTCATATACTTAATATAATACGGGAAAAAGGCAAAAATCGCAAACTAAAACAGGCCCTTAGCGGGACCTGTTTTTCTTTTCTAGATTGTTTAGGCGGCTTCCTTGATACTTTTATCTAGCTCTTCTTCGATCTCGGCGGCCGTCCTAGCCTCTTCCACGGGTGCTTCTTGGACCGGCACTTTTTCTTCGACCGGCATTTCCATGGTCGGGGTGGCTTGCTCAGCTACCGGAGCTTCTTCCGTCTTCTCCGCCTTCTTGAAAAAGTTGAACTTGAACATATTTGTGATAGGCATGATAGCGAACCTCCTTTCGCTAAAAATACCATATTATACTTTAAGTATAGGATATTTAGGGAAAAATAGCAATCGCTTGAAAAATTAGAAGCGTATGCTACTATTCATACATCCGGGCTGTAGTATAATGGTAGTACGCGTGCATGGGGTGCATGTAGCCCCGGTTCGATTCCGGGCAGCCCGACATCTAGGGGCTTGTAGCTCATCTGGTAGAGCGCCGCATTCGCATTGCGGAGGTAAGGGGTTCGAGTCCCCTCAAGTCCACAGTACGAGATTTGAAGCAATTCAAGTCTTTTTTGTTTCTAAAATTGACACTAATTTCAGAGTTCGAAATATCAGTCACTGGGGGTTTTGGAGGAGCAGCCCAGCATCTCAACAAATTTTTCATCATGACTGATAACAAAAAAAGCCATCCCTGGAAGGGTGGCTTTTTGAGTACGGGGAGAAGGTCATTATGACCTTAACCATATTATACCTTTACTTTTATCTTTCCTTAACTGTTTTTAGATAAAAGTAAAACTTCATCAATTTCTTTTTCTTCCCGGCTGTTAATCGCCAAGAATGCCTGTTCTCCCTTAAACACATAACGAACTAACCCGGCATCAAATTCTTTTTCTAAGTTTTCTAAGAAAAATTCCTTGTCAAACTCTAATGCCTCTTTTAAGTCTTTTAGGGAGTGCGAAAGATACATCTCACTTTCCATTATCCCGGCTTTAAGGACATCTAAGGGTTGTTCATTATCAAATGATGCTCTTTGCCTCCTTAACTTAAAACTGTTTAAGAAATTCGTATCATTTTTGATTGACCCAAGCCGGTCAAATTCAAAACAATATTCTTCACCGTCAAGCTTTTGGCTTGAATGCAGCCTAAGAATAGCTCCATTCTTTAGGCGCACGCACACTTCTATAATGCTCGTTGAATAATTGAATTGTTCATGGGCGACGAAAGTCTCTTTTCCACTATAAGATACCAGGTCTTTTTCCTTTAGATAACCGAAGATCTCTTCGATCTTCTCTCTTTTCTCTTTCCTTGATTCTTGGAAAAAATCAGCGTCACACCCCCACGGGAGCGCTATTTCCATTAATTTTTCATTAATAACGACCATGATTTTTTTGTTTTAGTGTTAATGTACATAATTTTTCTACCTCAGATGGAATCAGATGGAAGGAGAATCATATTCGTATTCCCCCTCTTTGTACTCCTTCCAATGGGGGAAAAATAATTTTATTCTATCCCATTCCAACTTCTTGGAAAAGTAGAAAATCTCGCTGGTGACCAATTGCCATTCTTCCGATAACTTAGTTCCCTTCAAAACGGCAAACATAAAAGTGTCAGAACAACACCAAGACGACCATGACTCTACGCGATTGAAATGTACACGAAGCGATCTCTCGATAATGCAATAGCTTTTAACGGTAAATGGTGTCTTACTGAACAAGCTCTGATTTCCATATACTTCGTTGTAGCCATAATATACGTCAAATCGTGGATCGTTTTTTAGAAACTCCAACCCAACTGCCGAATCTATCATATAAAGAGTGCTATTTCGATAAGGGAGAATCTCTCCGGTTTCAGTACTAATGTGCAAGTCTTTGACTGGCTCAAAACAACCATAACCAGCCCTTTCAGCGGCTATTTTTGTTTTTGCTACACGCGAGTGGCACCGAACATCACCAGATCCATACATCAGGCTCCCAGCCGGAAGCACTTCACGCTCCACGGGGGATTTAAACCAAGAAAATTCGTGATCCAAAACCCACGGCCGACCAGAAATGGCTTCCCACTCGGCCTTGGTAATAGGTATCAAGTCGCTCGGGTA
>CAZSAA010000051.1:0-3336 GCA_964604915.1 uncultured Gammaproteobacteria bacterium | reverse complement strand
TCGACCGGTTCGACCGCCTCCTCCGCTCCCCCGGCTGGCCCCTCTGGTGCGACAGCCTTGATGCACCAAGGGAAGCTAAAACTATCATCGACAGCCCGATGAACCTCTTCTGCCGTCTCTGCCCGACCAAGCATCTGATCGCGGTAAGCGGCAGCAAAGGAAAGGGCACTACTGCCTCACTCATCGCCAAGATAATCAAGTCAAGCGGCCAGAAAGTTTTCCTCGGCGGCAATATCGGTATCGCCCCTCTGGATTTTTTGGATAAGTTAACGCCGCCCAGCTGGGTCGTATTAGAGCTTTCCAGCTTCCAGCTGGAAGACCTGAATTTCCGCCCCCAGGTCGCTGTTATCACCAACCTGTTCAAGGAGCATCTAGCTCCGGCCGACCCTAATAACCCCAACTACCACCCCAGCTTCGCCTCCTATTGGCGCGCCAAGCTCCAACTATCTAAGAACCAAGGGCGCAAAGATTTCCTTATCGCCAACCAGAAATTGCGAGGAAAGCTAGGCAAAGGGAATATCGAAAGCCGAATCACATATTTCTCCCGCAGCCAGAGCAGGAGCCGTTTAGCCGGCGATTTTAACCAAGAGAATATCGCCGCGGCCGAAGCGGTAGCGCGAGCGATCGGGATAAAGGAGGATATATATAAGGGAGCGGTCGCTTCCTTCGCCAATCTCGAACATCGTTTAGAAAAAGTCCTGGAAAAAGACGGCGTGACTTATTATGACAATAGTTTCTCCACCACCCCAGAGAGCACTCGGCTAGACCTCCTTTCTTTTGATTCCCCTATCATCGCCATCATGGGCGGAGCTGATAAAGGCGCGAATTTTTCTTCCCTAGCTAAAACGGCTAAAAAGAAAGCTAAGGCTATCATCATGCTGCCAGGCGCCGGATCAAAACGCCTCAGGGAAGCCCTGGCCAAAGAGGGATACCGGAAGATAAAGCCAGTTTCTTCCATGGAACAAGCGGTAAAGGAAGCGAGAGGCCTGGCCAAGGAAGGAGACATTATCCTGCTGTCGACCGCCTGCGCCAGCTTCGGTATATTCAAGAATTACAAGGAACGCGGCGATAAATTCCAATACTATGCCAAGAAGATCAGCTAAAGATAACATGGGCAAGATCGGAGTCTTCGATTCCGGCCTCGGCGGCCTGACCGTCTTGCGCCATTTCCTAAACCAGCTGCCTCAGTACGACTACGTCTATCTGGGAGATTCGGCGCGCGCGCCATATGGAGAAAAATCGCAGGAAACCATATATGAATATACCGAGCAAGCCGTTTCCTTCCTCTTTAACCAAGGTTGCTCCTTGGTTATCCTTGCCTGCAACACCGCTTCCTCCCAGGCCCTGCGCCGCTTGCAGCAAGCCGGCCTGCCGGCAGGGCGCAAGATTCTAGGCGTCATCCGCCCTATCGCCGAGCGCTATGGAAAAACGAAAGGGCGTATCGCCATACTAGGCACCAAGGCGACTATCGCCTCCGGCGCCTATGAGCGGGAAATACGCAATCTTGATCCCAAGGCTGATATCATTTCCGCTCCCGCGCCGCTGCTCGTTCCCCTTATCGAAGAAGGCTGGTCAGAAAAGTCTGCCACCAGCCGCATCCTCAAGCACTACCTGCTAAAGCTCAAATCCCAGCACCCCTCCGCTCTCATCCTTGCCTGCACCCACTATCCCCTGATGCTAGGAAAGATACGGAAGATAATGGGCAAGAACTGCGAAGTAGCTGACCCGGGCGAGATAGTAGCGGAAAGCTTGGCTGATTACATAACGCGCCATCCAGAAATATCCCTTAGTAAAACTGGGGTGGCATCTTTCTTTACTACCGATGACCCAGAAAGATTCCAAAAACTAGGCCGACGTTTCCTAGGACAGGAAGTTACGGCGGTAAAGCACGCTGACCTGATATGATATTCTTCCTCTACGGCCAAGACAGTTTCCGCGCCAAGGAAAAGCGGGAACAGATAATAGAAAAGTATACCAAGGAAGTCGACCCGAGCGGCACTAGCTTGATAATGGTCGACGCTTCTAGTATCAACGCACGCGACCTGTCCGAGAAAGCTGGCACCAGTTCCCTGTTTGCCAAGAAAAGATTGGTAGCTATCACCAATCTCTCGCAGAATAAGAAGGAAGATGTCCTCAAGGAAGCCTTCCGCCTCATCGCCAGGCAACAAGCCGCTAAGGAACAGGATGGCGATATCTTCATCTTCCAGGATGAGATATCGGAAGAAAATATAAAGAAGCTCAAAGCTTCGGCCAAGGCAGTCTTCCAAGAGCTGGCCAAGGAAAAATACGCCCAGGAATTCAAGCTCTTGCAAGGCCGCAACCTACTCGATTGGATATCGGGGCGTTTCCAAGCGCACGGGATGAAAGCTGAAAATAAGGCTCTCAAGCGGCTGGCCGATGGAGGCGCTGGCGATTTGTGGAAACTTAGCACCCAGATCAACCAAATCGCTAACTACTGCCGCGGCAAGGACGAAGTGAAGGAAGAAGACGCCAAGGAATTCCTGGAAAAGAGTTTCGAAGCAGATATCTTCGCCCTCACTGACGCTATCGGACGCAAGGATAGGCGAGCCGCTATCCGATTACTCGAAGACCAGCTCCAAGCCGGACTGGCCGAAGAATATATCCTAGCGATGATCGCCAAGCATTTCGAAAACCTGGCTAAGGTAAAGATCGCCAGGAGCAAGGGGGCAGACCCTTCACGTTTAGGCCTGCACCCCTTCGTCATGAAGAAGTGCCTGGTGCAAGCCGAAGCATTTAGCACCCGCCAGATCAAGGATGCCCTGAAAAAGATGGCCGATATCGAAAGGCGGAGCAAAAGCGGCACCGGCCAGGCCAAGGCCGAGCTTTCCCTCTTTATCGCTGATCTTTGAAAAAGCTTGCTTTTTCTAGATTTGTCTGATATATTTTTAGTCAGGTTTTGGCAATATACTTTCGGGCAATTAGCTCAGTTGGCTAGAGCGCAACACTGATAATGTTGAGGTCGGAGGTTCGAGTCCTCCATTGCCCACCTCAAAGTTATAATAAATTAAAAACAAGCGGGATAGAGCAGTTGGCAGCTCGCCAGGCCCATAACCTGGAGGTCGTCGGTTCGAATCCGACCCCCGCAACAAGTCGCCTCGGTAGCTCAGTGGTAGAGCAAAGGACTGAAAATCCTTGTGTCGTCAGTTCAATTCTGACCCGGGGCACCAAACTGAGGGCAAAGTTGGACCGGAAGGTCTGATTTTTGTTTTGAGGTCATAAAAAGGATTTTACAAAAAACAGATAACACAATACAATAACAACATACGGGGTGTCGTATACCGGTAGTACGCATGCTTTGGGAGCATGTTGACTGGG
>CAZSAA010000050.1:0-3748 GCA_964604915.1 uncultured Gammaproteobacteria bacterium | reverse complement strand
TGGCCCAGAATCAATATGATACGGCTAAGGTAAAGCTCGATTCCCAGGTATCTGCCGCCCGCACCCAATTAGAGAATGCCCAATTGCAGTATAATAATGCCCTTATCAGCCTGCAGAACGCCTATGATAACCGTCTCTTGGTTTCCCCTATCGAAGGCATCGTGACCCAGAAGAATATCAGCGATGGCGAATCGGTAGCAGCTGGACAGGTCGTCGCGGTCGTGAGCCAACCTGACAAGATCCGGATAAAATTCTACGTTGAACAGGATAACGTTTCCCGCATTACGCCAGGCCTGCGCGTACAGGTCGCGACTAATGACGGCAAAGCTAGGGAAGCGATCGTTGCTGCGGTTTCGCCCCAAGCCGATACCATCAGCCGCCGCTTCCTGGTCGAAGCCAACCTGATCGAGCCAGATCCTTCGCTATACTTAGGTACTGTCGTTTCGGTCAAGGTGAACATAATCGATCAGGCCCAGTCCGGTCAGAGCCTCGCTTTCCTGCCTATTTCAGCCATTGATATAACTCAGAATGGATCGTTCGTCTTCGTGGATGAGGGCGGTAAGGCTAAACGTTTGCCAGTAACCGTAGAAGAAGTCCTTGGCGAATGGGCGCGCGTGAAAATAGATGCCCCGGCTGAGACTATGATAATAATCGAAGGCAATAAGCGCATCAAGGAAGGCGATATGGTTTCGGTTAGCGATAAGCAATAAAATATATGAGCTCTAGCCATAAGACATCGGACCATCTCTATCTCGAGAAACTGGAATTCAATCCTGAGCTCAGGAAAAGCTGGTTGAACTTCTTCATCGTCAATTTCCGCGTCGTCATCCTCCTTATTATCCTTATCACTATGTGGGGCGTGTATTCTTTCATGTCGTTGCCCCGCGAATCCAATCCGGAGGTGAAGATACCGATGGCCTTCGTAGTCGCTACCTATCCCGGCGCCTCGCCAGCCGATATGGAAGAATTGGTCACTAAGAAATTAGAGACCGGAATAGCCGGGGTCAAGGACGTCGAGAAGATTACGTCTAACTCGTTCAATTCCGTTTCCCAGATAATCGTGGAATTCGATGCCAAGGCTGACTTGCAAGGCAGTTTGCGCAGCTTGAGGGACGAAATGGACGATATTGCGCTTGAATTGCCAGAAGATGCTAATGAGCCGGTGGTGAGCGAGATATCTCTCGACGATACCCCTATATTTACCGTCGCTATCACCTCCCCCTATGACAGCCGGTATAACCGCGAAGTAGCCGATGACATCAAGGGCGAATTGGAAAAACTTCCTGGCGTGAGGGAAGTGGACGTTTCCGGCGGCGATGAGGTCGAATTCGAAGTCGCCTATGATCCCCAGAAACTTTCCTTGTATAATATTTCCGCTGCCCAAGCTAATCAGAAGATTGCCGGTGCCAACCTTATCTTGCCAGCCGGTAATTTTGAAGGTGAAAGCTATTCTTATCCGGTAAAGGCAGACGGACGTTTCTTCGACGTCAAGGCGCTGGCCGATATCCCAATTTCCCATACAGCCGAAGGGGCCGTAATCGTGCTCAAGGATATCGCTGACGTTTCAGAGACAGCGATCGAGAAGACTACCTATTCTCGCATATCTTCCGTCGGGGGAACGCCGCAGGATGCTGTTTCTATCCAGATAATCAAGAAGACTGGCGGCAATATAATCGAGACGGTCGAGGCGGCCAAGCAGATAATCCAGCAGTCGCTGCCGAGCGGCTTTACCTACGATATCGTAGTCGATTATGCCGAGGAGATCGATACTTCCTTCGCCCAGCTCGAGCATGATTTTATCCTTACCCTCATCATGGTGTTCGGCTTGCTTTTCCTTATCGTCGGTTTCAAAGAAGCCTTGGTTGCCGGATTGGCCATCCCCCTGGTGTTCTTCGTGAGCTTCGGCGTAATGTCCCTTACCGGTATCACCTTGAATTTCCTTTCGCTGTTTTCCCTCATCCTTGCTCTGGGTTTGTTGGTCGATGACGCGATCGTGGTCGTTTCGGCCACCAAGCAATATCTTAATACCGGCAAGTTCACTCCAGAAGAAGCGGTGTTGTTAGTGTTAAATGACTTCAAGATAGTGCTCACTACTACTACCCTCACCACCGTGTGGGCCTTCTTGCCCTTGCTCATGGCGAGCGGCATCATGGGTCAGTTCCTCAAATCTATCCCGATAACCGTTTCGGTCACTCTGATATCGTCGCTCGTGATAGCGCTGGTGATAAATCACCCGCTGGCGGCGGTATTAGAGCGCATCCGTTTCACTCGTAAAGTCTTTTCTTTCTATATTTTCGCCTTAGCCGTCGGTATCCTCTTGCTCTTTTCGGCTAGCAGTCTGGTACCCTTCCTATTCGGTATCCTTTTGCTTATCGTCCTCTTCCTATCTCTCATGTGGTATCGTCGCGGCGGCAAGCAATCCTTGATCCGCAACACTGAGCTCACTAAGCTGGAATGGCAGGATGACGAGATGATCAAGAAGAGGTTGCGCGATCAAGCCAATCATGAAGATGCCAGTTTCGGCCAGAGACTGATGCACGGCATCATCCATTTCAATGCGGTCCTGCCGTATTACGAGCGCATTTTGCGCCGGATATTGCTTACTCGGGGTTCGCGTTTGCGGGCTTTGCTATTTGTCGGCTTGATATTTATCATCGCGGTCGCCATGCCGCTCACCGGTATCGTGAAATCGGAGTTCTTCCCCAACGCCGACTATGAGTTCGTCAATATGAATATTGAAGCGCCAGCCGGCTTGAACCTGGATGAGACTGATAAGATAGCCAGACAGGTGGAGGAAAAGCTATTAGCCTATCCAGAGATAGAGAATTTTTCTACTATCGTCGGTTCCGGTTCGTCTAATAAGGCGAGCATTGCCTTGAAGCTAAAAAAGGAAGAGGATCGCGATATCAAATCATATCATCTGGCTGATAAGATCAGAGCGGATATGGCCAGTATCAAGGAGGCGAGCGTCACCATCGAAAGCACTACCGGCGGGCCTCCGTCTGGCTCCGCTTTTGAAGCCCAGATAAAAGGAGATGATTTGCAAGAGCTTGATCGCGTGGCTAATGAATTGAAATCTACGTTAGAAACTATTCCTGGTGTAGTTGCGGCGGAAACCTCGCTCAAGGATTCGCCGGCAGACTATACTTTTACCTTGGATCATAGCCGTTTAGAATTATATAATCTCAACGCCGCCTATGTCGGATCAGTCCTGCGCATGGCGATTTCCGGTACGGAAGTGACTACGGTCGTCCAAGATGGCGATGAGATAAAGGTGATGGCTCGTTTCGCTAAGGACCGCATACCTACCTTGGAAGCGGTTCAGAACATCCAGATCCTTAACCTGGCTAACCAACCGGTGTTCCTCAAAGATGTGGCACGCATCGAGTTGCAACCTTCGGTAGAGTCTATAGAACGTATCGATCAGAAACGGGCGGTCATACTCTCTTCCAGCGTTTCGGCCGATGCTAACGCTCAGCTTGTCCTGGCCGAGTTCCAGGAAAAAATCAAGGATTATGACCTGCCAGATGGCTACGAGATCCACTACGGCGGCGAGAACGAGCAGAATGAAGAATCGGTCCAGTCTATCATCAATGCCATGGCCGTGTCTGGGCTCCTTATCATCTCGACACTCATCATTCAATTTAATTCCTTTAAGAAAGCCGGCATCGTGCTAGTTACCATCCCTCTAGCCCTTATCGGCGTCTTCTTCGGCTTGGCGGCTACCGGTATTACCCTATCTTTCCCT
>CAZSAA010000049.1:2475-3964 GCA_964604915.1 uncultured Gammaproteobacteria bacterium | reverse complement strand
AGGATTGTTTCTGGCATACGTTATATGGTTATTGATGATTATATTATAGCCTTTCCTAAAAAATTTAGCACTAAATAGACAAGACAAAGATAATATGGTAATGTAATAGCAGTTTTTCTGCAATATAACCCCATTTCCATATGTTTCCCAGAGGAGAATCAACCTTCAAGCCCGTTCCGCTCAAAACCGAAAGCGAGGCCAGCAAGCAAAAATTAGGTTTGACCGATAATTTCGAGCTAACTTCCCTGCTAGCAAAACAGGAGCAGGTCTTTTCCCATATCGAACAGAGTCAGGACAATCTAAATCGCGATCAGTTGCTTGTTTTGGCCGGCCGGATATTCGAACATTCAGCCGCCGACGGGCTACAAATGGCGGAACGACTCAGGCTCACCCCCAGCGAGATCGTCCACCTTATCTCTTCTCCGGCCTTTGTCCTGAAACACCATGAACTGGCAAAGAAACTGGTAAACAAGGTATCAGACAAGCAAAAAAAGATACACAACCGGGAATTGGCCGACCAATTTAAGGAAAGGAACGACAACCTCATCCAAGCGCTAGAAAAAGACCCGCAAAATCATGAGGAAGCCTTGAAAAAAGAACGCCTTTTTGCCCCTATCCAGACTCCGACCGGATCTCCCACTCTATTCAAAAACCTTCTAGCTACCATGGATGAATACTATAGGCCATTTATCGCTAATCGGACCTTTGAAGGAACAGACAAGCCTAGCGATTCCCGTTCGCACGGTGAACGCTTAGCGGAAGATAATCTACAAAGGATACAACCGGCTCTTGAACATAATTATTATCGCGGCCAAGTAATCAAGAATCTAGCGGACTTTATCAGCGACTACGAGAAAACAAGCAAGAAGCAAAACCAAGAAGAGAGGTACCAGTTGCTAATCAGCTATCTCCAGAAAGAGCAATACCCAGAGAAAGAAATCAAGAAGATAGAGCAAAGCAATTTCATCCAAGAAGACGACCTAAGCCGGCTAGAGACCTTTTTGGGCGTCGATGTCCTCACCAAGAAAAAAAATCTCGCTTCCCGCTATCGTGTCCTAGACTTGGTATACAATGCCGAGAAACAGTTAGCTAAACAAAAGTTGACCGAAGAAATAGAGCAATCTATAAGAACTCACTTACCAGAAGAAGCTAAAGTGTCTTTTAATCCAAAAAAAGATATATATGAAATAACGGGCATAGAAAATGAAGAAAAAGGAGAAGAAGAAAGAGAACAAGAAAAAGAACCAAAAATATATGGACCATACGAAAATACAGTTCATCTAACTAGAATCGACAATCACCTAGTCTTCCCAGCAGAAAAAGATGGCCGCTGGTTCGTGGTGACCGAGGACGGTCAAGAAATCGGCCGGGATAAAGAGTATGATAATGTTAGAGATATAACAAATATCAACAATCGCCTAGTCTTCCCAGCAGAAAAAGATGGCCGCTGGTTCGTGGTGACCGAGGACGGCCGAGAATTAGGGAAAGA
>CAZSAA010000049.1:0-2375 GCA_964604915.1 uncultured Gammaproteobacteria bacterium | reverse complement strand
AAAAAGATGGCCGCTGGTTCGTGGTGACCGAGGACGGCCGAGAATTAGGGAAAGAATATGACGATATCTTCGGTATAACTAATATCAACAATCACCTAGTCTTCCGAGCAAAAAAAGATGGCCGCTGGTTCGTGGTGACCGAAGACGGCCAAGAATTGGGAAAGGAGTATGATAATATTGAAGATATAATAAATATCAATAATAAGTTGGTATTCAGCGCCCAAAAAAATGATGAATATTTCGTAGTCGCATACGACATTAAAAAACAAGATGAGCTATTACCATCAGAACTCCAAAAATTGGGACTCCTCAATCTCGTACATCACCCCGACCTAAGCGCCCTTAACCGCTATCTCCAACAAACATCCCCGCTCAAGCAAGAACACAGCCGGACGCTGTGGCAAAAAACCACTGATTTCTTCAGCCGTTCACAGCCAGGCGCCCTAGGATTTTCCAAGATTTCCAAACAAATGCCTGAAATACTTTTTGATACCCTATCAGCAAAGAAAGATCGGGCAATTAATATATTATGCGACCGGATTCTGTATAAGACTTTTCCGGAAATATTCAAAGACGACCCTATATTTCATAACTTTGCCTCATATTTCGGTCTCGGCCAAGGAGGAAATGAACTCCGCTCATCCCGGAAAAACCCGTCTGATTTTCTCAACCCTGATAACAACGGCTTCGAAGGGGGCGACCCGATAGGGACAACTGAAGGAAGAGACAAAAAAATAATGGAGCTGAGAGAAAAGATAGGTGGGTTTGTCGCTACCAGGATATTAGGTAAAGGCTTAGATAATCCAAGCAACGCCACCCCGGCTTTTTTCCCAATTAATCATCACCTAGAAGGGCCGTTCAAAGAAACTACCATAACTTTGCCGGAATTAGGGAATTTAAAGAAGATAAGATTGCCAAAACCGATTAATTCTCTAGTAATCCCTGGCCGGGTGAAAGGTATTGACCGCCAAGGGCAGGAAATTCCCCTGGAAATCGATACTAATAGCTTGGGCGAAACTGATGCCATTATCAAAAATGGCGTAAATAAGTTAGCATATTCGCTGCAAGTAAGCGAAAACCCTCTCGACCACATTATTCCAGATATCGACGCGGAAAGATATTCCCGCTACTGCGAACGTTTCCTTAAAGAAAACGGGGCGGACCTGACACAAGAAATAGTCCATCTGCCGGAAGAGCTAGAACTATTTGCCGCTTCACTGGCAACCAAACCACCGAAACAAAGGATAATTGAGATCCAAAGCTTTGTCCGCCATTATGGTTATTATGATTTTGCCAACAAAGAAATGATCCCGCTCAAACGCGGCAAGAATGCCGAAGAGTTGCTGGCAATCATGTCTGCCCGGATAGAAGAACTGAAGGAGAAAAATCCAAGCTTATCCGATAAAAGATACGCCGGAGTGTGCTCCGACTTCGCCCTGTTGCAAACCGCCTTACTGAGAAAAGCCGGCATCCTAGCCGGCGTAGCTACCGGGTTCGCTGCTGAAAGCCTGAAAGTCACAAGCGACATGGCTCACGGCGTATCATTCGTCGTCCTGCCCGATAAGGATAGACGGAACCAGGTCTTTAGTGTCGATGGTACACCTAATGGCACTTCAGAGAGGGAAAACCAGACGCTCGCCGACCTATCCGGTCCTTCAATCGAACAAGATGAGAAAAAGGCAAAAGAAAGGATTGAAGAATTAACCAAGGAAGCGGAAGCGGATCTTGATAAGATAGAAAGAGCAATCTTGGAGCAAGATTTAGAAGAGATAAAAAAGCTGACCAACGGCAATCTAGAAAACGCCCTTAACACTATCCTCAAATATGAAGTTAAGGACAATAACTTAACCGCTATAAACCGCCTGCTTTCTGGATATTGGTACTCTCCCCTCTCCCACCTTGACCTCGATAGTTCAGAGAGCAGCCGTTATGCTCAAGAAACTCTCATCGACGAGTTGCGCCGCCTGCATAATGGATTGCCCCAAGAAACAGGATCGACCGCGCAATCGGCCGGATCACAATTGTTCGATTCCGTCCGTAATTTCGTCCGGCGCTTTGAGAAGGAAAATAGGGGCCATGGCCTGGATCTAATCGAACAGATAGGCGACATGGCTCAATCTGAACTCAGCGCAATCGAAAAACGGTCTTTAGCCGTAATAGTCAATTATCTGCGCGCCAAAAAAATGGCCAAATAAAATGATAGCTATCAAGACAAAAGCTGCCTTAAGGGCAGCTTTTGTTGATTTAGATGTAAATAGATCTAGGTTATAAGCCGGCCTACGCCCAAGTGACGCTCGCCACCCGGTCGTCTTCATCCTTAAAGCGCATGATGCGTACACCTTGGGTATCACGCCCGAGAATGCTGACCGACTTGA
>CAZSAA010000048.1:0-4550 GCA_964604915.1 uncultured Gammaproteobacteria bacterium | reverse complement strand
CCATCATTGTTAATTGTTGTCAATGTTTGCAATTATTTAAAAATTATGATAATATAATTCCAAAGAATACGATTTTTCGTACGGTTCGGAACTATATGCAATATATTAATTTAAAAGAAAAATTGAAGCAATACCTGATATTTTCTTTACGAGACATCGAAAAGATTGATCCCTCCTTTTATCGTTCTCGCCTCAATGATTGGCAGGCCAAGGGGTATATTAAGAAGATCAGGCGGGGATATTATATATTCACCGACCAAAACATCGATGAGGCCATCCTATTTGGCATATCGAATATAATATATGCGCCTTCCTATGTCTCATTTGAGCTAGCTTTGTCATATTATGGGCTTATTCCTGAAAGCGTGTATGGGATTACTTGCGCCAGCCCGAATAAGACTAATAGGTTCAAGACAGAACTCGGTGAGTTCATGTATCACAAGATAAGGCCGGAGCTGATGTTCGGTTATAGGTTAGAGCGAAAGAATGGAGTATCATTCAAGATAGCGGAGATAGAGAAGGCAATTCTCGATTTTTTCTATCTCCATACTGACTGCGTGGCAGAAGAAGATTTTGCCGGGTTACGTTTTAATGGGGAAGAATTGATGCGCCAAGCGGACCAGGAGAAGCTTTTGGAATATCTGGATAGGTTTGATAATAAGAGATTGGAAAAAAGAGTGAAGGAATTCTTAATATATTTGGGTTATGCTATCAATTAGTGAAATCGAAAAGCAATATGCGGAAAATCTACGGCCGTATAAGCGCAATATCTTGCGAGAGTATCTGCAGTATAAGATGTTGGAAATTATCTTTAACTCCAAGTACGCTAAGAAGCTGTCTTTCCTCGGCGGTACCGCTTTGCGCATCATCCATGGCAATACCAGATTTTCTGAAGATTTGGATTTTGATAATTTCGGCCTTACGGAGCAGGAGTTTTTAGATTTGAGCGTCGAGGTATCCCGAGGGATGTCAAAGCTCGGTTTCGATGTCGAGATGAGGAATGTTATCAAGGGCGCCTTCCGCTGTTATGTAAAGATACCGAAATTGCTTAGTGACAATCATTTGGCAATCATGGACACTGAGAAGATAAATATCCAGATCGATACTGCGCCCCATAATTTCGCCTATGTGCCGGATAAGAAAATTATCAATAAGTTTGATGTCTTTACCCAAGTATTTTCTACCCCTCTGGATATCTTGTTATCGCAGAAGGTATATGCCATCTGTAACCGCAAACGAGCGAAAGGCCGGGATTTTTTCGATTTTATATTCCTAGCCAGCCTTACCAAGCCCAATTATCAATATATTAAAGATAAGATAGGGGTAGATAATTGGCCGGATCTCAAGTCTAGGCTAGGGAAAGAAGTATTAGCATTAGACATGGAAACATTATCATCTGATGTCGAACCATTCTTGTTCAATCCTGCCGACGGGAAGAGGATAAAGATGTTTGGGGAATATATCAAGCAGTTAGAATTATAAGCAGAACGAGGGGATGAATAGATTAATAGAACAATTTAAGAAGCTTCTACCAGAGAAGTGGCAATGGGTATTTGACCACCAAGGCTTTCGCCGGTATTTTTCTAATACAGGGTGGATGTTTTTCGGGCAGATGGTAAATCTCGCCCTGTCTTTTGTCGTAGGCGCTTGGGTGGCCAGGCATTTGGGTCCTGAGAACTATGGAGTATTAAATTATGCCTTGAGCGTGGCCGGTATCTTCGGATTTTTATCGGCTTTAGGGGTGGACGGGGTATTGGCCAGGGACTTGGTGCGGTATCCGGAAAAAAGAAGGGAACTCTTGGGAACGGCGCTGGTGATAAAAGGGATAGGGGCAACGTTGTCGATAGGAGCTTCTTTGGGCCTGATTTTCGTGATCGAGACGACACCGCTCGTGAAGATTCTAGTCATGCTCTTTTCCTTATCCTATATCCTCCAGCCATTTAACGTCATATCGTCCCTCTTCCAAGCCAAGGTGGAAGCGCGGCATAATATCAAGGCGCAGATCGCGGGTAACTTGATATCGGCTATCCTTAAAATCGTTTGGATATTTTCCGGCTTGGGCGTCATCTACCTGATGGGCATTTACGTGATAGACGCTTTCTTTAATACCCTCTTCCTCTGGCTGATATATTGGCATAATCGGGAGAGCGTACGGGGCTGGCATTTCGATCGGCAATTATTTGGTCCATTATTGAAATCGGGTTGGCCGCTGCTGCTATCAGGCGCGGCTGCCTTCCTGTTATTCAAGATCGACCAGGTGATGATAGGGAACATGCTGGGCAATGCCGCGGTCGGGCTCTATTCGGCCGCGGCTAAGCTCTCTGAGGTGTGGTATTTCATTCCTGGCATTTTGGCGGCTTCGCTATTTCCTGCCATCATCAATGCCAAGAGGAGTGATCCAGAACTATACCAGCGCCGTTTGCGCAATTTCTATACCTTGATGGCGATATCCGCCCTTGGAGTCATAGTCCCGGTCATATTGCTTTCCAAGCCTTTGATCGTATACTTGTTCGGCCAGGAATACCTAGCTTCCTTGCCAGTACTAAGGATCCACATCTTTTCCGCCCTCGGCATATTCTTGGGTTATGCGGCCAATCAATACTTGATGGCTGAGAATCGGGAGAAGGACGTCTTCCGGGCTAACTTCCTGGGAATGGTCCTCAATGTCGGTTTGAACTTATGGCTGATACCGGCACTGGGTATAGCCGGGGCGGCAATCGCCACCCTGGTCGCTTATGCTGTGACCCCTATCTATGTCCTTATCTTAGATATCTGGCAGAAAAGGAGGAGGGAAATAGACGGGAAACTAGACTGAATATTAGACTGATTAGAGAGGGGTTAACTAGACTGGAAACTAGACTAGTTATTTATTGATATTTATACTAATAATACCATATAATTTATTATATCAATTTCATATTTTATTGACAAAATATCGGGTAGGTGTATAATATTAATATGAAAAAAGATAATGATAAAAATATAGATAAGACGCCAGTCTTTTCTTCGCCTTTCTTGGCTGGTTTTTCCTGCCATGATATTGACATTCCTTTTAGTGAGCATGATTTGCGAGAAGCGGAGGCTAAGCTGGCTGGCTATGAGCATCGGAACATAGATTGGGAGTTAGCTAAAGCCTTGAAATTCCGGAGCAATCTTCTGGCTTCTTTTGCTATATCTAAGGCAGAAGGTTCGGCCCTGACGCTCAAGGAAGCGGAAGGCGTCTATAATCTTTCGCTGTCCGGGCGGTCAAAAGCGGAGTATGAGCGGATTAAGGAGAAGATAGCGTCAGGACAAGAAGTGGCCAAGGGTGATTACGAACGTTTGGAGTATGTCAATATGGCCAGCACTTTCCAGTCTTTCGAAGAGAAGGGGATAAAGGTCAAGGATTTGTCGCCTAGCCTTATCTTGAAGCTACATGAATCATTGACCGGTGGTCTGGATATCTTTTCCGGCCATCTGGCTGATTTTGAGCCGTATGATGCCGGCAAGTGGCGGGCTAACGATCTTACCCGAGTCGGTGATTATAGGCCGGCGCCCTATGGCGATATAACCCGTAGTTTGGAGGAGCTTATCGCTTGGTTCCAGGCTTGTCCTTCTGCTGCCAACTTAGCCGTTTTTCATGCCGCGCTTTATGCTATCCACCCTTTTCGTAATGGTAATAAGCGGGTGTGCCGCACTTTGGAACACTTTCTCCTGCAGGATATCGGGTATGATAAGAAACAGCTCTACAGCCCCTCATACTATTACTATCAGCATCATGACCGCTACTATAAATACTTGATCGAATCCTTGGATAAACATGATTTCGGTCCTTTTGCCGCCTTCGCGTCTGAAGCGCTGTTTTTCTCGATTGTCGGCGTGATCGTGGGGGTCTTGGAAAAGAAGAAGCTCGCCTTTATCAAGTCTAGCGGCTTGGAAAAAGAGGTTATCAAGGTATTAAAGCCTCTCACCAAGCGGAAAAATGCTAAATTCAGTCGGCTCCTGGCGCTTAACAAGCGCAAGGTGTCCCGCCAGACTTTCGCGAATTATCTGGCGGAGGCGACCGGAGCGGGAATCCTGCGCAAGGAAGAAGCGGGACGCAACGCCTTCTATTCTATCAACGTTGATTATCCGGAAGAGACCCTTATCTCTGATTTCCTCAAGCAAGCTAAAGAGAAATTAGGCTTCTTGCCTAACGATATTATTAGCTATCTATAATCCTCCATGAAAATCCTTATCGCCATAACTAAAGGAGAGATAGGCGGAGCGCAGTCATTCGTCCTGGCTTTGGCTAGGGGCTTGAAGGCTAGTAATACTGATGTATCCGTGGCCGTCGGGGAGGGGGATTATCTGCCGGAGAAACTGGAAGGAAGCGGTATCCCTTGCTATCGCCTCGACAGCTTGAAGCGCAGTCATAATCCGCTTAAGGCGATTGCCTTTATCTTTGAGCTCAGGAGGCTTATCGATACTTATCGTTTCGACGTATTGCACCTTAACAGCTCTAACGCTTTGTTGGGCGCGATATCAGCTAAGTTGGCGAGACACAAGGTGAGGACCATATTTACCGTTCA
>CAZSAA010000047.1:0-4708 GCA_964604915.1 uncultured Gammaproteobacteria bacterium | reverse complement strand
AACAAAAACCGCCTTAAGCGGTCATAAAAACGAATCTAACTTTCCAACTTCCTATTCCTCTATTTCCCTCATCACTTTATCAATCTCCTCATAGTCCCGCTCGATAGAGTCGAAAGACCAGCGGAGCTTGGGAATGCGCCGAAATTTGAGATGTTTCTTCGCCCTCGCCATTACCCTGGACGATGACTTTTTCAGGGCGCGCAGAGCCGTGCCGGTGAGGTGATCAGGTAAGACGGAAACGAAGACGCGGGCGAAGCTAAAATCGCTAGAGCAATCTACTGCCGTTATAGTAATCAGTCCTTCCGGAAACTCCACTTCCTGAGTGATAGCTTCCGCTAATTCCCGGTGCAAGACTTCATTTATCCGTGCTTCTGAAGCCATATTATAATATATCTATCTTGCTGTCCTCATGGTACACCTTCAAGACGTCACCTACCTCGATGAAGGGCTTACCCTTGAACTGCAGGCCACATTCCTGGCCTGGCTCCACCTCCTTCACATCCTGCTTAGCTAACTGGAGCTTAGTGAGGGTACCGGTAGCGAGAATGTCTTCCCCACGCCAGATTTCCGCTTTGCTCTCCAGATTGATCGTCTTTTTGCTGACCTTGCCACCGATAATCTGTCCATCGTTATCCGTCCGGAAAATAGCGAGGACCTTCACTTCGCCCTCCTCCACCCGGGTTATCTCCGCTTTCACCTTCGACTGCATTTCCGCTTTGATATCTTTGATAAGGTCATAGATGATGGAAAAATTCTTGATAGAGATATTCTTCTCACGCGCCAAATTCTCTACTTGCGGCGGCGTCTTCACATTGAAACCGATAATGAACGCGCCAGAATCCTCCGCCCGTTTAATATCGCCTTCCGTGACATTGCCTAATCCGTTAGCGATAATATCCACTCTGACCTTCTCAGTATTTATTTTCAGCAGAGATTCTTCGATCGCCTCAGCCGAGCCCAAGAAATCGCTCTTGATGACGATGTTTACCGCTGGTATATTCTCCTTATTTGCTTCACTATCCTTGATGGAACTGATATTCTCGGAATGGGCATCTCCCTTTATTTTCCTGATTTTTATCTTCTTTCCCACGCCGACCGACAGAATATCACCCACTTCCGGGGAAATTTTGAAACCATATACCTTGACCGGGCTCGAAGGTCCGGCCGATTCGACTTGCTCACCTTTATAATTCTTCAAGGCTTTTACCTTGCCATAGAAGATACCGTTGAAAGTAAGCTCGTCGCCCACGCGCAAGGTGCCATTCTGGACGAGCAAGGTAGCCAGCGGCCCGGCGTTTTTATCAATGTTAGATTCTACCACCGTGCCCATAGCCGGCGCCTGCGGATTGGCTCTCAAGCTATCGGTGAGCTCGGTATCAGCGGTGAGCAGGACCATGTCTAATAATTCTTCGATACCAATGCCGTCCTTAGCGGAAACCGGTACGCAGATAGTCTTGCCACCCCAGTCTTCCGGAGTGATATTGAGCTTGGTAGCCAGTTCTTGTTTCGTCTTATCAATATCCGCCTCCGGTTTATCCACTTTATTCATCGCTACGAGATAGGGAATCTTGGCCGCTTCGATGATACGGAAAGCCTCGATTGTCTGTGGCATGACGCCGTCATCCGCCGCTACCACTAAAATGGCGATATCGGCGACCTTGGCGCCACGGCTGCGCATAGCGGTGAAAGCTTCATGTCCAGGAGTGTCGATGAAAGAAATGGACCGGTTATTTCGAAAAACCTGGTAGGCGCCGATGTGCTGGGTAATACCGCCAGCCTCCCCGGCGACGACGTTAGTGAGGCGGATAGAGTCGAGCAATTTAGTCTTGCCATGGTCGACGTGGCCCATAACCACAATTACCGGCGGACGGACGGAGAGCTTCTCCGGATCCTCCTCGCTGATAACTTGGCTGAGCTTCTTCTCTTCCGGCACTATCTCTAAGTCGTCATTGACCGCCGCTGGCATTACTTCCAGGCCTAAATCAGCGCCGATGATAAGAGCGGTTTCGAAATCGATCTTCTCATTGATGGAGGCAAAAACACCATTCTTCATCAGCTCAGCCAAAATCTTGTTGACTGGCAGATTGGCAATATCGGCCAAATCGCGGACGGAGACGGTGGCCGGTACCTCTACCTTGCGCTTGACCGCCAAGATCTTTTCCTCCTCCTGACGCTTCTTTTCCTGCAAAGCCCGCTTCATTTCCAGCTTACGCCGGAAAACCGACCAGTTCTTGATAATCTTCTTAGCGGTATTATTGTCTACTTTTATAGCTTTTTGGCCAATATTAAAACCTAAATCCGGCAACAGATCCCTTAGTTCCTGCGGAGTCACTTTGAGCATGCGGGCTAATTCGGTAATATTCATATAAAATAAAAAGGTTTTTTAGACCTGCGATAAGATTAAGGCGTTTAACATTGGTATTTTACTTTATTTTTTTGCTTTAGTCAAACCTCTCTTTACAAAATCTGCCCGTAATGATAGAGTAAAAGCATAATAATCGACTGTTTTGGATAGGCATTTTGAAGAAATCTCTAAGCACCCGGACGACTAGCCTGAATCATTTAACCAACCTCCCCAAACTATTGCCCTAGAATTTCAATTCATAATATAAAAGCTTAAACTAATCTTTTAGGTAAGCTGCCTTACTAAAGCGGTCATATATCATATGGAGTATATATTGTATGTGCTTTTGGCGATAGGCGGTTTTTTTGTAGGTACGTTTTTTACCAAGAAACAATCGGAAAAGAAGATTTCCGGCGCTAAAGCCAAGATCGAGAAGATCATCGATGATGCTAAAATCAAGGAAAAGGAGATAATCCTTCAGTCCCAGGACAAGGCGCTCAAGATCATCGAAGACGCCAAGAAAGACGAAGCAAAACGACGTAACGAAATCAGCCAATTACAAAGACGGCTCGAAGACCGAGAAACCGCTTTCTCCCAAAAGATAATCGACCTGCAAGAGAAGCAGCAAAAATTATATGATAAGGTAGCTGAAGTACAAGAGATAAAGGAAAGGATAAAGGGTATCCAAGAAGAACAGGTGGCCAAGCTCGAAACTATCGCCAAACTCGGCGAGGAAGAAGCTAAAGACATCCTGCTCAAACAATTAGAAGAGAAGTTTTCCGAAGACTTGAAGGTGAGGATGCGTAAATTAGAAAACGAAAACGATGATGCTCTTGACGACAAGGCGCGTGATTTGTTAGCCTTAGCCATGCAGAGAATGGTTTCCTCCTATACCGTCGAGCTAACGACCACTACGGTCGACCTGCCCAGTGACGATATGAAGGGGCGCATTATCGGCCGCGAAGGGCGTAATATTAAGGCCATCGAACAGCTGACTGGCGTCGAGATAATCGTCGACGACACCCCTAACGCTATCACCGTCTCCGGATTTTCCTTGATCCGCCGCCATATCGCCAAAAAGACCCTTGAATATTTGATAAAAGATGGTAGGATACATCCTAGCCGTGTAGAAGAGGCCGTAGAGCTGGCCAAAAAGAATATCGCTGTCGATATTAAAAAAGCGGGCGAAGAGGCCCTCTATGAGATTGGCGTTACTGGCTTCGACCCTAAACTCGTCCAAATCATCGGGCGTTTGAAGTACCGCACCAGCTACGGCCAGAACGCCCTCAAACACTCGATCGAGGTCGCTCATCTAGCGGCCATGCTGGCCAAAGAGCTAGGCGCGGACGTGACTCTTGCAAAAAAAGGCGGATTGCTTCATGATATTGGTAAAGCGGTTGACCATGAGATCCAAGGTAGCCATACCGAAATCGGACGTGACATCGCCAAGAAGTTCAACCTACCGCCAGAAATCATCGCTCCGATCGCTACCCACCATGATGATGCCCCTGCTACCCTCATTTCCGTGATCGTTAAGGTAGCTGACGCGATATCTTCGGCCAGGCCGGGCGCCCGCAATGACAACTACGAGAATTACCTCCAGAGGCTAGAAGAACTGGAAAATATCGCCACTTCCTTCGCCGGCATCGAAAAAGCCTATGCCATCCAAGCCGGCCGCGAAATCAGGGTATTTGTGAAGCCAGAAGAGATAAATGATTTAGAATCCTTCAATTTAGCTAGGGATATTGCCAAGAAGATAGAAAATGAGCTAAAATACCCAGGTGAGATTAAAATCAATGTCATAAGAGAAACCCGAGTTACAGAATATGCTCGGTAAAAAATATTAAAATGTACGCATATGAACAAAGCACAACTAATCGAAATCATCTCCCAAAAGGTCAACATAAACAAAAAACAAGCGGAACAGACTATTGATGTCCTAACTGACACCATCATCAATGAGCTGAAGAATGACCGGGAAGTGACTATCACCGGATTCGGTACCTTCCTATCAAAGGTAAGGTATGAGAGAGGCGGAGTAAACCCCCAGAATCCGTCGGAAAGGATAACCATCCCAGCCGTGAAGGTAGCCAAGTTTAAGACTGGCTATCACCTCAAGCAGTCTTTGAAGAATAAGAGGTAAAGCCTTTTTGCCAGCGCTCGTAGCTCAACTGGATAGAGCACTTGGCTTCGGACCAAGGGGTTGTGGGTTCAAATCCTGCCGGGCGCACTTATAAGACTTGAAAATGATTTCTTTTTATTATAGAATAGCCAAGTACCGTTTATCAGTAAACTTAGATTAAGATTAGGGCTGGGTAGCTCAGTTGGTTAGAGCGTAGCACTCATAACGCTAAGGTCGCGGGT
>CAZSAA010000046.1:0-5171 GCA_964604915.1 uncultured Gammaproteobacteria bacterium | reverse complement strand
CGGTAGGGAGCATGAGTATCAGTTTAATAGTGACTGTCTTACTATCTGTCTTGTTCGTGGGGCTGGCGCGACTTTCGGGGGTATCTAGCGAAGAATCAGCCTTTTTGGTGTCTTTCGGGACGGAAGCGATAAGTCTCAAGGGTATATTGCTTTCCGGTATCATCATTGGCGCTTTGGGCGTCCTTGATGACGTGGTGATCTCACAGATCGCCGTGGTACGGGAATTGAAAGAAACTGATCAGTCCCTAAGTGCCTCCGAACTGTATCGCCGGGCAATCCGAGTCGGGCAATCGCATATCAGCAGCATGACTAATACCTTGTTCCTAGCCTATGCCGGTGCTGCCCTGCCGCTGATCATCATGTTAGCTAGCGGCGAGACTGGAGCGGGCAAATGGATCCACGTGATAAACAACGAAGACTTGGCAACGGAGATAATCCGTACTTTGGCCGGTTCGCTCGGTTTAATCTTAGCCGTGCCGATTGCCACTTGGCTCTCGGCGCGCAGTTTCGCTAAGGCAGGAAAGTCATGATAGCGGTCACCATCATAGCGGTAGGGAAGGTGAAGGAGAAGCGTATCGCCTCCCTTATCGATGACTATACCAAGCGTTTCAATCCCTATGTCCGATTGAAGTTGATAGAGATAGGGGCGGTCCCTTTCAATACGGCTACGCTTAAAGCGGCGCAGGCTAAGGAAGAGGCGTTAATCGCTAAGCGCTTGGAAACTCTAGCCGGCTTGCGCATCTTCCTTTTATCAGAAGACGGTCAAAATATGCCTTCTTCGATGGAATTTTCTAAGATGCTAGGCCAGCCAGGAGAAACTGTTTTCGTGATCGGCGGTGCCAGCGGTTTCTCATCCGCTTTTAAAGCCCGTTACCCCCGCCTATCCCTATCGCGCCTGACTTTCACCCATGAGATGGCCCGCCTGTTGTTATATGAACAGGTGTATCGGGCGGCTACGATATCATCAGGCAAAGATTACCATTATTGAGCAAGATTTTATTTATATGGTCCAGAAAAAATGCTAAAAACCGCCCTAAAAAGCGGTTTTGACATATATACATATTGGTGATATCATTCTTTTCATTGTACATTAATCCTAAACATGGTTTGCGATGAAAAAACTCATTATTGAAGCAGACAAGAAAGGAAATTTCCTTCAGTCTGAAGTATGGGTCTGGAAGTTTTCGGCTAGTGGCGATATTTTAGTGGCGGTAGAGCCGGAAGTAGCGAGACAGTTAGCGCGTACCAGCGATGTCGCTGAAGCGGTATTAGTGCTCCTTAAGATCGAGTACATTATCCACAGCATCGATGCCTGGCTGCCCGAGGACCCAGCTAAGACCAAAGACTTGAAAGAAATCGTGCTATCGCCACAAGACGATCGCATATATTTTTCTTTCTGCTTCTCCTATTCACTGAGCCTGGCTAACCCCTAGGCTTTTTTCTTTATCATCCTTTTGCGGTATAATATCAAACATATGGTCAAACGAACGAAATTAGCTAAAGAGCTAGCGGCTTTCCGGGATCTTGATAAGGCGGCGATGCTCGGCCGTTTCTTCAAAGCGGGGCCGGGACAATATGCCGAAGGGGATATTTTCTGGGGTATCGCGGTGCCGCAGATCCGGACGCTCGCTAAGAAACATGCCGGCGATCCCCTTAACGAGTTAGCCGAGGCCTTGTCTGATCCCGTGCATGAAATAAGGCTGGTGGCGCTTCTGGCGTTAATTGCCAAATACCGTCAAGAGACGGAAGCAGGCAAGGCGGCGGTCGTCAAGACTTATCTGAAGAATACTCGGTATATAAATAACTGGGATCTGGTCGACCTATCATGTTATCATATCTTGGGCGACTATTTGCTCCGTCATCCGGAAAAACAGAAGGTTCTATTATCGCTCGCTTCTTCGTCTTCACTCTGGGAGAAGCGTATCGCCATAGTTTCCACCTATGCCTTCATCCGGCAAGGAAGTTTAGATTGGACCTATCGCTTGGCCGAGCTTTTTCTATCCGAGACGCACGATTTGACGCATAAGGCGACTGGCTGGATGCTTAGGGAGGCAGGGAAGCGGGATGAGAAACGACTTAAGGATTTCCTTGACCACTTCGGAAAGGATATGCCGCGCACCGCCCTGCGTTATGCGATCGAACGTTTCAGCGAGAAGGAAAGAAAACATTATTTACTGAGTACGAGGAAGAAGGTTTGAAGATAAGAGGAAAGAAGATGATTGGGGAAATAAAAAAACCGGTATTCATTGCGAATCCCGGCTTTTATTTTTTTTCTATAAATTATTTATTATTTTCCTCAAGCCATCTCCTGAGGTTGCCCGGCTTGATCCGACTTCGATGAAGTCGGCTGCGCCTGCTTCGAGGCAGATTTCCTTCTCTCGGCTTATGGTCTGAGAGGTATAGACGATGACAGGGCATCGTCCAAGCCACTTGAGCCTAGTAATCAGGTCGGGGTATAGTTCGTTTTTTACGCCTATCCCAGACAGTCCGGTAAAGATGCCGTCGAAGCTATCATGTCGGAGCAATTCTAAAGCTTCATCGGCCGAATAGACCGGGGTAACTTCGCCCACGTCCGCTAAAGCTGCCTTCATAAAATAATGGGTATAGATACTAGACACGGGATAGATAAATAAAATCTTTTTCATATATTATTTTTAAAGATCAGTGATTTTTTGGTTAAGATTATAATATCACATTTATTAATCTCTGTCAATAGCTCTTTTTCACCTTTATCCATAGGCTTTTTGGCTATCATTAATCAATATACGTCAAGGGCCTAGACTTTCTTCAAATAGATATAGTGACCGGAAAGGCTTGATATCATTGGCGATGCCTTGTAGTGCTTTAAGCGCATCCAATAAATATGGGCTGATTGTTGACGCTGTTTCTCAAAAGTACTATAATTAAGGCATAAATAATTATTTTAAAAATCGGCCCTATCATCAGCTTGTCCCTTTGCGGAAGAAGCTATGGTATCGCCCCATGCTACTATGGCAAAAATGACCAAAGCGCAGATCGTCGCTCACCTAGCTGAGACTGCTAGCCTCAGTAAGAAAGAAGTAAGCAATTTCTTGGAGGCTATGTCTGAGATGGTTTACAAGGAAGTAAAGAAGAACGGCGAATGCTTAGTTCCTGGATTCGGCAAACTGGTGAAGGCTAAGAGAAAGGCGAGAGAGGGCCGCAATCCGGCTACCGGCGAGACCATCAAGATTCCGGCTAAGACCGTAGTCAAGTTCCGCTTAGCCAAGGCGGTCAAGGACGCCGTCCTATAGTCCGAAGTTTAGACTCTATAAAAAAATCGCTCCTTTGGAATCCGGAGCGGTTTTTTTGACTTGACTTGATATCCTATAGGGTATATCATATAATCATTCATATATCTTAAATTTTTTAATACCTTTATCTAGTAATGCAAGTTGTTTACTATTATGATGAATATGAAAAGTCATGCCCGGTAAAACGATACTTTCAATATACCCTGATTATCGGCATAAGCAAGGATAGGTCGGTTAAGGTGTTATCAGATATAGATGCCAAAATACAGGCTATAAGGGATAATGATGGCTTGCCTGCCATCTCCTTTTCCAAGCCCTTACATGGATATCACTTCTTTGAGATCCTTAATCCTAAAAATAGCGATACGGTGATAAGAATTACTTATTTCCGCCAGGCAGATAAGATGGTACTGCTACATGCCTTTGAAAAGCCTTCGCAGTATAAGGCACAAAAAGAAAAGAAGGCGGTAATAAAAGAGTATGATATTTCCCAACGATATATGGATAGATTCAAACTAAAGCCTGATAATTATGAAAAATATGAATAATAAAAATAAGAAAAAGGCCGCATACGACCCCATGGCCGAGGCTAGGAAAAACAAAGATTTCCCTCGATATTATAAGCAGGCGCAAGACCGCATCGCCTTAGCGGCCGAGTTGTACCGGCAGAGGGAGCGGATGGGTATAAGTCAGAAAGAGTTGGCCGTAAAGGTCGGTTCCACGCAAAAGGTCATATCTCGAATCGAAAATGCCGATGTTAATGTTGGGCTATCGCTTTTAAAACGAATGGCGGAAGCGTTAGATTTTAACTGTGAGAATTGGGGTAGATCCCTGGGGTTTGCCATACCGGCAGCTAAGGTCATCTTTATCGGCGGCAGTACGGCTGATACGCCAAAAAAATGCGGCGAAGAGATTCTTTGGATCGGACATAATATGAAAAAATAATATGAAACATATCTGGTCAATAGCTTGTAACCGTTCTTCCATCGATTGCGATAGCAATCTTTTGAGCGCATTCGAGTGTTTGGAAGAAATGAGCATAGCAGCCGATAAGGATATAATCTCTTCGGGGGGTAGTCTCGCTTTGCCGGCTGAATTTTATCTGATAACTTTATGGCTGGTAGAGGAGGATAAAGGAGAGGAGAAGAAGATAAGATGGGAATTCATTGATCCGACTGATAAGGTGCTTAGCCGTTTAGACAAGACTATCCAGGCGACAGCCGGCGTTAAACGGCTAAGAAATAGGATCAAGGTTGGCGGACTACCGTTAACTAGTTCTGGCCGGTATTGCCTAAGGCTTTCTCATTGGGTCGCTAAGAAGTACGTGCCTCTTTCGGAAATCCCCGTTGATATAAATATAGAATATCGATAGGGTAGTTTATAAAGAATAACTTGGCTTTCGTGTCCGTTTTTCGGGAGTATTGTTTACCGGAGCGGTCGTTATTTCAACCCGTTGGCCTGGAAGAATTTAGAATATCCTTTATCGACGTTGAGGATGTGCCAGGTCCACCATTCGTAAATGAAATTATCGATTTCAAATAGTACGTCTTCTATTTGTCCAGCGGCGTATTTTTTCTTTAATTCTTCGGTCTTGGCGCGATACTTATCATGGAATGGTATGTGTTGGTCTTTCTCTGGATAGCCATAGAGATTGAAGTAGTGTTCTTCGGTATCCAGGTGGTAGTTGGCGTAATCGACAAATTCCTTGAAGATAGTTGTTGTCTCAGAAGATTTGAATTGCTTCTGTTTGTAGAGTTGGGAGAGCTGGTTTATCATCTCCATTAGTTTTTTATGTTGGTCGTCTAGTTCTTTGACTCCGACCGAGTATTCATCCTTCCAAGTGATGATTGGCATAGGGTTGATAATTTTTAAAAGTTAGTTTGAAATTTCTGATACCAT
>CAZSAA010000045.1:0-5243 GCA_964604915.1 uncultured Gammaproteobacteria bacterium | reverse complement strand
ACCCTTGCGGGTATCGTATAGTGGCTCATTATGTCAGCCTTCCAAGCTGAAGAGACGGGTTCGATTCCCGTTACCCGCTCCAATTTCAAAAAGACCAGCTACATAAGTTGGTCTTTTCATATGGTATCTTTAGCTCATTTTTTTTTCTCATCATACTCTCCGAATTCATACTCCACGATCTTTTTCCGGATCGGGCCCTTGAGAAGGAAATACAAGCTGCCTTTTGCCCACTTCCACAGGACTTTAGCCACCCCTTCTTTTTCCAAACGACGAACGGAGAAGTTCAGATAAGTGGAAGAGATCATCCGATATTTTCCCGCCCTGGATATCCGCTTGGTATAATCATAGTCCTCGCCGATAAAGATGCTCTCATCGAAACCCCCGGCTTCCTCATGTTTTTTTTGCCTTACCATTATCCCCACCCCAACTGAAACGGGGAAAAAATACTGAGCCAGGAAACAGCCAGCATTATAGGCATAGGAAAAAAGGCGGTATATCGACTTAGAGGACTCAAAGCGCAGATAGAAACCAGCGACATCCAGCTTCTTTCTGGAAAATTCTCCAAATGACCGCTTGAGAAACATTTCTGGCAAGACATTGTCCGCATCCAAAAAAAGAATAACTTCACCACTCGCTCGCTTGGCACCCTCATTACGTTGATGGGAGGGTGATCGATTGTCATCCGAGACTACTAGGCAGCCATAGCGCTCAGCTATCGCCCTAGTCATATCCTTCGAATCGCCATCGGATACGATTATCTCACAGCTATCGAAGTCCTGATGGATAATAGAGTCAAGTAGCCTAGGCAGATACCGTTCTTCGTTCAAAGTTGGTATGACAATCGAAAGTCTCATAGGCCGACACCAAACATCTCCTTAGCCGTATTCCAAAAGCTATCATCACCATCCTGCGCCTGCCAATACCACCACTCAACCCCCCAAAGATATGCGCGCGAAAATCCAGTGTTTATCGCATATTGGGCATTCGCCTTGAATTGTTCGATATCCATCGATTTGGCAGACTCCTCTTTGGGAAGGAAGGTAAGGCTACCATGCGCCGACCAGGGCTCAGCCTGGAGTTCGATAATAAAGCGGTCTTCCGGTTCTATCCCCACCAAGAAAGCCTTAAAACGATATATCCAAGCCGGTATAGGATACCTTACATACCCCAAAATCTGATTCCAGACAACCCGATACATGGTGGTGCCGAAAATATCCCCTAGCTCTGCTTCTTGTTTCCAAGTACTTAGCTCACCGGAAGCGGAGATAAGAATCTTGCGTCCATCAAGCGACCTGACCAGGTCGATTTCTTGTTTGAAAAAATCTTCGTCCAACTCCGGACATACGCCGAAAGTATCCAGGAAGGGTTCGTTTTCTATCTGCCAATATTCGATCGACCGCTTGTACTTATAGCGATTGACCGTTTCCGCTACTACCTCTAACAGATCAGCCTGCATGCCGGAAATATTTTTCTGACTCGTCCATTGCGGCGCGTGACATTCGGGCCAACGGGGTAAGCGCCAGCCAGTACTGATGATAAAACTGACGTTCCTTTTTGTACCTTCTTCGATCATGAAGTCGTAATCGCTAAAATCATATACCCCTTCTACCGCTTCAATATCATCCCAATAGATTGGTAGCCTGATCTGTTTGACTTGCAGGTCATCAAGCATTGCTAAATATGCTTCTTTCCAATCCAAGCCGAGTTGGTCGGCAAATTTCTTCGAGAAGGTGACTCCGAAATAATCGGGACGATTACTGATATCATTGATAGCCGGCCGATGCTTGGCAAATTTGAATTCGAACAAGAGTACGGCTAATAAAGCGATAACGGCAATCAAGATGATACGGGCAATATGGCGGCTTCTTTTCTTCATAAAGGATTAATAGATAAAATATAGACCTATTGATATCAATATGATAGCCGCTACCTTCTTTATCCACGAACGGCGAGAAGAATTCTTCGGGAAGATAGCTGGAAAGAAACGGGATAGCAGGCTAGTGGCTATGATTAAAAAACTATATTGGACTCCTTGCAAGGCGTTGACCACCGCGACAGCGCCGAGCGAAATCGCCCAATTCTGCAGAATGAAACCGCTTGCTCCTACACCTTGATTAAAAAGCATGAGATATGGATTATTGCCCGATCCTTTCTTCATCCTAGCAATATCTTCTCGCACCTTGTTTTTCAAGACGGGAAGCAGGAAGGTTAAGATGATAAGGACGGCTATGATTATTCTCACCCAAACAAATCCGCTTAGGAAACCTTGTCCGACATAGACTTCTTTGGAAACAAGAAAATAGATGCTATAGAATAAGGCGGAAAGGATGCCAAATATGATAGGCCGTGGCCCGCGCTCGAAATCAAGCCTACCTAAAACCCGCTGAAAGAAGTTATGTTCCGGCCGGATAGCGGCGATAATAAGAGCGCCAGAAACCAAAAATAACATACCATACATTTGCGATAACAGAAACTTTTCACCTGATATTAAAGAAAAAATAAAGGAAAAAATCGGTGTCGCACTACCTATAAAAACTAATATCTGGGCCGCTTCACCTTTGCGTAAAGATTCATATAAAAAGAACAGGGCTAGAATGAAAGCTAACGCGGCGCCCGCATCAACCAAAAGCAGGCTCCAACCAGGCCACTGCAAGACCCAAGGAGCCGCTACGGCGACGATACTGCCGGCCAGACAGACAAAAACAGTATAACTCCAGCTATTCTTGATACGGTTTAATAGAAATTTATCCGTAATACTAGCAAAAGCTAGCAAGAGATAGGCGGAAATAGAAATCCAAAACCAATCCATATATTATTTGATGATCTTTTCGATATTATATGTACCCATCGATTCGGCGTTGAGGAAACCATCCAAGGCCGCTTTAGCCAATCGGCCGCTATCCAACCAATCCTTCAACCACTCATCAACGTATTCCGGTGCTAAACCATCCAGGCCAGCCCCGAGAGAAAGCAGCCAGCGACGATTAAAGTCTTCCTGGGAACCAATGGTTTCGGTCATGATTATTGGTAATCCTAGGGCACAATAGAAGGAAAGTTCTGAAGGCTTGGTCCACAATATATCTGCCTGCCTGATTAAAGCATTAAATTCTTGAAAATAGGTCGCTTTAGTGTCCTCATGCAAGATATTTATCGCTCTTGACTGGCTAAGCCCGAGCCCCTTCAATTCTTGGCGAAAATATTCCGCTATCTCTGGCCTTATTCCCGCCACCAAGGTAACTTTGACGTGATTTTCTTGGATATTTTTAGCTAATCTTCGAACCAAATTTATTCCAAGTTCCTTTTGCGCTCCCGCCCCGCCTACCGCAAACACGATATGGATGGGATTTGATGTATTTGGCCCTTGGCCGTAATCAAGGCCGTATTGAGCTAAGAGTCCTTTATACTTAGCATAGAAACGCCGATATGGGTCAAGTCGCTCCAATCGGGCTATCAAATCAGCCTTAAGAATCGCCTGATCTTCCCCAATATTGGTTTTAGGAAGGGGAAACCCCGTAACTATCAGCTGTTTCTCCGGCACGCCGTACATTTGAAAACGGACTTTTAGCTTATTATTAGGTAATAAATAGATAGTTTTACTATCCTTTTTAATTGGCCCCCAGGCACGCGAAGCATCACTATCACAAACGATCTGATAGACTGAACCGGGATAGTTATAAAATTCGGTAAAATAAGTCGCTACGAAAAAACTAGAGATAATCGGCAAGGGATCTTGGGAAAGCTTGGTCATCAGGCCCTTGCCCAGACCAGATTTGATTGATCTAAGAAAAAAGCGCTGTTGCAGACTAAGCGGTGAAAGGTTTCGGAAAGGATAAAACGGCTTTATCTCCTGCATCTCATCCATCACCGCAAAAACCAAATTCCCGAGCAAGGGGATCTTCTTGAAGCGAGAAATAAATTCATAGGACTTAAGGCTATTAATCCAATATTTTCTTTCCTTCTCCTCGATTCCTTCGTAATCGTTAACGGTAATTGATTCGCCACCGCCTAAACCTAACAGGGGAAAGGCGGCTCGCTGATGTCCATAACCCATGTCGGCGGTAAGTATATAAGCTTTTTTCTCCATAGATTCAAAATACTTAAAAATATGCGTTTATCTATAATACGCCTCATATCAATAATTATATCATAAATAGAAAACAAAAAAACCGCCTAAATCAGGCGGTTTTTCCTAACAAATCCTATCTTTTCTGAAGTAAATACTGGTAGGCGACCAAAGCAGCGGTCGTGGCTTGCCCCATCGCGATGGTTATTTGCTTGAATTCGACAGTGGTAACATCACCTGCTGCAAACAGTCCAGGCGTCCGCGTCTCACAACGTTCATTGACGATAATCTGTTGGCCTTCATCCCGATCGACAAAATCGGCAACTAAGTCGGTCTTAGCGATACGGCCTATCTCGACAAAGATGCCGTCTAAAGAAAGGTCTTTTTCTGATTCATCCAGTCGGTTTTTTACCCGAATACCCTCGACCTTTTCCTCCCCTAAGATCTGGATGGTCTGGGTATTTAATAATATCTCGATATTTTCCCTAGCCTCCACCTCTTCAATCATACTATCAAACGCCTTTAATTTGTCGCCTCTGACCAATAAATATACCTTATCAGCAATCTTAGACATCAATTCGGCGGCATCCAAGGCAGAGTTGCCACTACCAATGACCGCTACCGTCTTACCTTTATACAGCGGACCATCACAATTAGCGCAATATGATACACCACGGCCGTTAAGCTTGATTTCTCCAGGGATTTCCAGGCGCCGGGGCGACAACCCCATAGCGACGATAACTGATTTAGCCTCAAAAACCTCACGGGCGGTGAATATCTTGAAAATATCCCCATTTTTCTCAATTTTCTGCACTTCTGCCTCTTTTAACTCCGCTCCGACTGCGGTTACTTGCTCCCGAAGACGAGTAATAAAGTCAAAATTGGAAATACTAATAAAGCCAGGATAATTCTCAATGTCACCCGCCCAGATAATCTGGCCGCCGACTTCTTGGCCAATTACCAAAGTTTTCATTTCCCGACGGACAGTATAGATGGCTGCCGCCACCCCAGCTGGACCGGCACCGATGATTATGACATCATACATATATTTTGAGTTCTGTCCACGATATTGTGGACTTAAGTCGATTGATATAGAAAAATGTTCCTCGAGGAACATTTTATCAGGTGGACCATAAGGGACTTGAACCCTTGACCTCTTCCATGCCATGGAAGCGCTCTA
>CAZSAA010000044.1:0-5331 GCA_964604915.1 uncultured Gammaproteobacteria bacterium | reverse complement strand
GACTTTGAAGTATCTCCGCTCATTATCGGATGATGACATTGCAGCGCAAATGAGCAAATTTAAACTTGCTAGATTCGCGTAGGTCCGGTAAAATGTTAAGTAGATTAGATCATCTTAACAACTAAATAGTTTTAATGCAGTATTGCAAGGATTGAGCACTTTTTATTAGCTAGAAACTGGGTGGTAAATGGGTCTAGGTAATAATACAGGCGTTTATGGCAAAACTTCAACTTTCTTTAATGAATTCAATTGATTCCGGAATAAAGAGGTGGGACTATTTAATGGTAAGGAAGAGGTCTCGGGTTCGATCCCCGAAAACGGCTCCAGTAACGAAACGATCATCTGTAAGGGTGATTTTTTTGTTATTATACACAAAAACATGGTATCATATTGACTAAAGCTTGGAAATGTGATATATTAATATAATTTCTTGAAAATTAACAACTTAAAAAATAGAGTCATGGAAAAGCAACAAATCGTGTCGGAAGCGTTGAGCTACGACTTTCTTTGGTGGGTAATACCCCTGGTGGTGATTATTTTTATCATTATCGTCGTTGTCTTCCTTTTGAAGGCTTCGATGGTCATGGTTCGACAAAATCACCGGATTGTAATCGAGCGTTTCGGGAAATATCTCAGGACGATTGATTCCGAAGCGGCGAATCGGATAGAATTTATCATCCCCTTTGTCGATCGGATAAGTCTGGGAAAGGCAATTTTCATGGGTGATCGGACTCTTAGTCTATTTCCTCCAGATGATAGGATTGAATTTAGAGATGGATCTGCTGCTATAGAGGTCAGTCTTTATTGGCGAGTGTATGATGAGAAGAAATTCCGTTATGCCAGCCAGAATCCAATTGGAAATATGCAACAGAAAATGAAGAAGGCTGTAGCCGACTTCTTGGGTGACCATGAGATGAGCGCGGTTAACAAGGATCGTTCTGTAGTTAACCTGCCGAGTGTAGTAATGGAAGCAGATCTGTCGTTTGATGATCCTTCTTATCTCCTTCACCCTTTGTTCCTTACCATCCTCAATTGGGGTATAGAGGTATTCGGCGTCGATTTGATCGACATCAAGATGCCGGAGAAATACATCAATGCGATGGATAAGGTCTATGAAGCGAAGAAGGACGAAGAGCTGGCCGTCGAACAAAAGAAGGCTAGGGTTATCAGGGCCGATACTGAAAAGGAAGAAGCGCTTATCAAGGCCGAAGGAGAAAAAGGGGCGGAAATCAAGCGAGGTCAGGGCCGAGCTATCGCCCAGAAAGAGATGGTTGAGAAAGAGGGATTGGCGACTGCCGCAGTCTTGGAAGATCAACTGAAGAGACTGGCTACTATCGTCGGCAAGGAACAGGCCGTTTCACTCATCGTCAATAACAAGAAATGGGGAAGCGTCGGTTCCGATACGATTATCATCGACAACCATGGATCCAGCGATTCCGATGTCGCTCGGGGCGCCGGATTTGCTAGCGGCAGCGAAGCGGTAAAAGGCAAGCTGCAAGTTAAGAAAAGTAAGAATCAAACCAAAAATCAAGTAGGAGATTAAGGAATGAAATGGTTTAACAATTTTTTCAAAGTAATCGATTCTGATTCGGAAGATGGTTCCGAAGAAGATAACCTTGAACGTCAAGACGATTCTCCTGGAGATGATGAGGGTGATGATGGAAGTAGTGATTTCGGGTCGATTGCCAAGAATATCGGCATCGCACTAGTTATTACTTTCGTCGTAAAGACGATTGCCGTGTGGGTAGTTCCTGACAGCATCGGCCTCGTTTGGGAATTGGTCGCTTCTTTCTTTCTTGCCTTGCTGATACTAGGCGTTATCAGCCAAGCTTCTAAGAAAAAAAGCCCGTATATCAGCGGGCCGGTAGCGTTTCTGATTATTATCCTTTTCGTAGTTAGAATGCTAAATCAGATTGATAAGCATCGGGAGGCTCAAGCTAGGCTAGGCGAGGAGAAGAGGAAGACTGAGGTCGTGATCACGCCGCCATTAACGGTAGCGCCAGATACCATTGATCTCCATTTCGGTGATAATGTCTTTACACTGAAGGCGGGAGAGATTACCCCGGTGCTGGTTTTACCGAGCACTTCCTGCTGCAAGTATTCCATTGATTCCCAGAAGAGGACTCATGGAGTTATGGTGGCGGGGCATAACAAGATCTATGGCTACTCGGACATCATTCCGAGGACCACAGATGGAAGCTTCCGGATAACCGTGCCGGAGGATGATAAGGTAACGGTTACTCTGTCCCCCTTATAATGAAGAGGACGAGAAAGAGGATCAAAATGATCCTCTTTTTTCTTTTTCTGGCTATGCTATAATATTATTAGTATAAATAACATTGTTTTATGAACAAGGCCAAATTTTTATTATCCGGCTTCTTCCTGTCTATCTGCTTGTTGTCTGCACCTTGGCAGGCTCTAGCTCAGGAGGGGAAAAATTGTCCTAGCGGTACGGTTTGCATAACCAATCCCTTGAGTGTTGGTAGTTTCCAGGAACTCATCGGCGTGGTCATCAACAACATCATGGGCATCATCGGTTCCATCGCTCTGGTCATGTTCATCGCTGGTGGCCTTATCTGGCTAACTTCCGGCGGCAATGCTACCAAGGTTAAGCAGGGAAAGGATATTATTATCTGGGCGGCTCTAGGCTTAGCTCTCATATTCTCCTCATACGCCCTGGTACGCTTCGTTATTGAATTAGCTAAGTAATCAGGCTGGTTGACATGCTCAGCCTTTTTCTCTATCATCATTAATGTTTGGGTCGGTACCGAAGCGGTCAACCGGGGCAGACTGTAAATCTGCTGGCTTTCGCCTTCGTTGGTTCGAATCCAACCCGGCCCACCCAAAAACAAGACTCTCTTCCTGGGAGTCTTTTTGTTTTCTCTGACCTTTTTTGTTGGTCTAATCCTCTTTTCCATGGTATAATTACCATATCTTTCAACCATATGCCTTTGTTAAACTATAGCAAATTAGGACGCAGCTTCCTCAAGATATTCGCCGTGGAGATCCTCCTTTTGGTAATCGTCTACGGCCTCCTATACCTCCTCTGATATGCCGGAACTACCGGAAGTGGAGACCGTACGTCGCGACCTGTCTCGCCATCTGATTGGTGAGAAGGTCCGGTCGGTGGAAGTATTCTTTCCCGGCAGCGTACAGGTATCCCCCCAACTAGCTAAGGACGGCGATTTCTCCTCCCAACTGATCGGGCAGGCGGTGACTGGTATTAATCGGCGGGGAAAATTGTTGATCGTTTCCTTTTCTTCCGGCCTATACCTCCTCGCTCACCTCAAGATGACTGGACAGCTGGTGTACGTGTCTGCTTCGGGCGGATTGGTGGCGGGTGGACACAGTTTGCCTGAAGACGATGACAATCCGGATACGATTGGACGAGGGTTGCCTAACCGCTTCACTCGCGTGAAGATATCCTTTGGCAGTGGTGATCTTTTCTTCAATGACCTGCGCAAGTTCGGATATCTCAAGCTAGCGACTCTGGAAGAGATGGAGGGCGTAGTATCCTCCGGCTATGGCCTGGAGCCTGGCCGCAATTTCGATAAGGAAGACTTCAGAGCGGCAATTACCCGGCCGTCCTCGGCGATAAAGGCGGTGCTCTTGGACCAGAAGATTATTGCCGGACTAGGCAATATCTATGTCGACGAATCGCTCTTTGCAGCCGGTATCCGGCCGGAGCGGCGTTCTTCTTCGTTGTCTGAGGATGAGATATACCGTTTGTGGGAGAGTATTGATAGGATAATCGCGGCGGCAATTGAAGCGCGTGGCACCACTTTCCGCGACTACCGGGATGCGGAAGGGAAGAAGGGCAATTTTTCTGCCCAGTTGTTAGTCTATGGCCGGGCCGGCGAGCCTTGCGCCAAGTGCGGCGCCCCCATCCTCAAGAAGAAACAAGGGGGCCGGGGAACGCATTTTTGCGAGCATTGCCAGAAATAGCGGGGAGGTTGACTTTTTGCCCATTCTTATATATCCTATTATTAGCCAATTACAAAGTAATACAAAACATCTTATGTCCCAAGACAACATGATCAAGCTGGAGTGCAGCGAGTGCAAGACCGTCAATCATTTTTCCCGCAAGAACAAGAAAATCATCAAGGAAAGATTGGAGCTCTCTAAATTCTGCCCGAAGTGCAACAAGCATACCATCCACAAAGAAACTAAATAAAGCCTATTAGCCGTCCGGAATATTTCGATAGACCGGACGGCGGCTATATATATGGAAAACAAACTCGCCAAGCCGTTTATCATCATCTTAGTAGTAGTGGCTCTGTTCGTGGGGTATAAGGTGCTGCAGCCGTTTTTGATTGAGATCCTTATCGCCACCGTCCTTTCCACCTTGTTCTATGGCCTCTATGAGCGCCTAGTTCGTTTCTTCAAGGGACGGCGCAATATTTCCGCTTTATTGATGTGTCTCGTGCTAATGGCCGTGCTCATCATCCCCACCGTCAAGCTCCTTATCTTCGCGGGTGAGAAGTCTGTCGAGGCGTATTCTCAGACCGTCGAGTTCTTCCAAACCCATACGCCGGGCGATATCTTCGCACGGCCTGAATTCCAATCCTTCCCTTTGAACGTCATCGATTGGCATAAGTATGATAATGCCTCCTTCCAGAACGTAGTGCTTGATGTCTTCAAGAGTTCAAGCGATTGGATGATTAGCGGCGCAACCACTTTCGTTAAGGGCACGACCAATTTCGTCATCTCCCTCGTCCTTATCATCATCACCATGTTTTTCTTCTTCGTGGACGGCAAGAATATGGTTGATCGGTTAATGAGACTTTCCCCTTTGCCCGACAAGTATGACGAGGCGCTGTTCAAGAAGTTTAAGGACGTGAGCCGGACTACCATCCTGTCCACTTTCGTGACCGCTGGTGCCCAGGGCCTGGTGGGAGCGGTCGGTTTCGCTATCGTCGGTTTCCCAGTATTTTTGGCTGGAGTCCTGGTTGCCTTGTTGTCTCTCATTCCGTACCTCGGTTCCATGATCTTCTATCTGCCGGTGGCCATATACTATATCCTGGTCGGCGATATCTGGCAGGGAATATTCATTATCCTCTGGGGGGCGCTCGTTATCGGGAACGTCGATAATATAATCAGGGCGTACATGATCAAGGGCAAGGCCCAGATCAATCCGATTTTCGTCATCCTCTCCATCCTGGGCGGCGTGGTGCTCTTCGGCTTCTGGGGCGTAGTCATCGGTCCTCTCCTTATCGCCCTGGCCGTCACTATCTTCCACATCTATGAAATGGAGTTCTGCTATGACAAGCACGGAGAGTATATCGAAGGAGAAAAGGATGCCCAGAAACTGAAGAAGATAGCCAAGGAGAA
>CAZSAA010000043.1:0-5527 GCA_964604915.1 uncultured Gammaproteobacteria bacterium | reverse complement strand
ATATTCCCCTTTTCTTTAAAGACTTGGCCGCCCAAACCTTCTATACTTATTCTCTTTAGCAGTTTCTTCCTTACGGTAAAGCCCAGATCTTTTTTTAAAAATATGAAAAAATGATGTTTTGCCAACAAACTATAATTTCTAGTATTATCGGCCGGATAAGCCGTGTAATAAAAGGGGTGAATATAACTATCGGAGAATATGCCCCTTATAAACTTCAAAACGCCGCGATAATCAAGTAGCCTTCCTTTAGCCTTCTGCGTCTCCCAAACATTCCCTGCATCGACAAAAACATAGACACTCTTTTGTTTTTCTTTATCTTTTCCCATCCCGCCATATTAGCCTAACCCTCCTTATGGCGGACATAAAGAAGAGGAGCCTGGCGACCCCTCTTCTTGGCACATATATTGTACACTATACCGCTACTCCTCTTCCCTCTTATGTGCCCTATTGTCCACCTCATACTTAGTATTCTGGGCTTCGAAGAAATTGACCAGTTCCAAGGTATCGGTCTCGGTCGCCATCCATTGGGCGGGATTAGTCTCGTTGAAATAAGGCTCGAACCCTAATTCCTCCAGACGCCTATCCGTGACGTAGCGAACATACTGATTGACGTAATCGGCGTTGATATTGAGGATGCCTTTCGGAAAAAGGTCGTGGTTATAGGCGGTCTCGAGATTGACTCCGTCGATGATTATCTGCCGGATCTCTTGGGCAAATTCCGGGGTAGATATATCGGGATTCTCCTCTAGGATATTGAGGATGAGGTTAATGCCGAACTTAAGATGCAAGCTCTCGTCGCGCACCACCCAGTCAATCATCGAGCCGAAATTCTTGAGCTGCTGTTTCTGACGGAAAGAAAGCGCCACCATGAAGCCGCTATAGAACCAGATGCCTTCCATCACGATGTTATACGCCACCAAGTTACGGACAAAGTCCTGCTTCCCTTCCAGCGTCTCAATATCGAGGGTCTGTTCAGTCATCCGGGTAAGGTAGTGCTCGATGAAATCTTCTTTAGCCTTGATGGAGGGCGTCTCGATATGGTTATTGAACGCTTTCTCCTTGTCGATCGGGAAGGTCTCAAGGACGTACTCAAAAGCCTGACAGTGGTTAGCTTCTTCCCACATCTGCTTGGCGAGGTAGAGGTGCGCTTCCGGTATCTTGATATACGGATATACCCCAAGCGCCAAGGAACGGTTGACGATAAGTTCGCCGGGATTGAAGAAGCTCATCAGGAAACTGACGGCGTGGCGCTCGTCATCGCTCATCTTCTTCCAGTCTTCAAGATCCTCGCCCAGAGCGATCTCATGCGGGAACCAGGTGTTAGCCACGGCCTGGTTATATAAGTCATATGCCCATTGGTAGCGGATAGGGCGCAAGCGCATATCCTCATTGAGCGGTTTTCCTAATATCATATATTTTATATCGTTAAATTAAATATTCTCCTTTGATCATTGGCAACTGTCGCACTGCGCCCGTTCTTGGGGGTCCAGCGGGCAGGCGAAAGCGACTGGCACCTCCTCCTGTTTCGGGGCGGTAGCAACGGCAACAGCCAAGCCAAAACCTTTCTTGCCCAGAGCGGTCGACTTGTTGACCTTGATCGTGCTCTGTTCCGCACTATGGCGCGGCTTCATGTGGAGGTAGTAGGTGGTCTTGAGGCCGCTTTCCCAGCCCTTGTAGTATATATCCATGATTTCCTGGGCGTCGCGGGTAGCTAGGTACATGTTGCGAGAAATCGCCTGATCCACCCATTTCTGGGCCCGAGCCGCGACCTCGACATACGCTAGCGGATCAACCGAGAACGAATCCTTATACACTCTCTTTATCTCCTCCGGTATCCCTTCAATAGCCGCCAGGTCGCCGTAGTTAGCTAGGAGCGGTTCTCTCACCTTTTCCCAGATGCCTAGCGCTTCCAGCTTCTCCACCAAGTTAGGGTTGAGTTCCAAGTATTTACCGCCCAGGGTATTACGACTGAAAATCTGGGCGAAACGCGGATCGATACCGGTCGAAGTACCGGCCACCAGCCCGATATTAGCCGTAGGGGCGATCGCTAACAAGGTAGAATTGCGCATGCCACGCTTTACTTTCTCCCTCAATTTATTCCAATCAAGCTGTGTCCGGCGGCTAAGTGTTACCTTTAGACCCCTTTCCTTCTCGAGTACGGCGACGGTATCAACCGGCACATAGCCCTGCTCCCAACGGGAACCCGGAAAATTATCATATGAACCTCGTTCTTGGGCCAGATCGGCGCTCGCGTCGATGGCCTGATAGCTGATGTGTTCCATGATAGTATCAGCCAGTTCGTATGATTCCTGGCTGTCATATGGTAGGCCATATCGCTCGAAGATATCAGCTAATCCCATAACACCCAGCCCGACCGCTCGGTTGTGGCGGTCGAAATTGATCGCTTCCCCTATCGGCGCTTCATTGATATCGACCAGGTTATCCAGCTGGCGAATAGCCAAGCGAGTGCTCTCAGCCAGGCGTGCGAAATCGAGTTCGCCTTTATCCCGATCGAAATGGCGGGCTAGGTTGATCGACATGATATTGCAGACGGCCACGTTCTTCTCGTCGGTGGGAAGAGTTATTTCGGTACAAAGGTTGGAACCGTATATGGTGCCTGTATTGTTATTGAGCGCTCGGACGTTAATAGCATCCTTGAAGGTGAGCCAAGGATGGGAAGTCGCCTGGAGCGAGACGATGATCTGCCGGAACTGATCCTTAGCCTTCACCTTCCGAAACAGCTTCAGCTCACCCGCCTCGGCCATCGCACAATATTGCCGATAGCGACGGGAAAAAGCTTCACCATAGAGGTCGATCAGGTCGCCAGTCTCGCCCGGATCAAAGAGATACCAGTAGTCATCTTCATTGACCCGCTTCATGAACTCATCGGAGATATATACCGCGGTATTGGCCGTACGCGTCCGGCGATAGTCGTCGCCAGCATTCTGCTTGAGATCCAGATAGTCATTGAAATCAAGGTGCCAGTTCTCCATATAGAAGCAGAGGGCGCCCATCTTCTTACCGGCGCGCGAGATCGCCCGGATAGCCGAATCGATGATATGCAAAAAAGGCACCGGCCCGGAAGAGAAGGTATTATTGGTACTGATAGGAGATCCGGCCGCGCGCAACTTGGTTACCGACAGGCCGATGCCCCCGGTTGCCTTGGAAAGTTTTAGTACATCAGAGACGGTCTTGCCAATGTGGCCGATATTATCTTCCATTTCCATCAGGAAACAATTGCTCAGACGCGGCTGGACGCTACCAGCATTGATGTTAGTGGAGCCGCCGGCGATATATTCCAAGCGCGACATCTTGCCATAGAAGGCAAGGGCGGTTGTGGTCGGATCATTTTCATTCCAAGAGAGCCCCATCGCCACCCTCATCCAGAAATATTGGGGTAGCTCGAGCAGTTCTTGATTGCGTCCGCGTAGCATATAGCGGCGGGACATGGTCGATAGCCCGGTATAGGTAAATAGCTCATCATTGCCTATCTCCAGTCCTTGTGCCAGCTTTTCCAGATCGAACTTTTCTAGCTTTATCGATAGCAGGCCGGCGGCGATGCCCGCTTTAACATTAGCGACGAAAGATGAACGGTATGCCTCCTGGAACAGAGGTCCTGACGCCTTCTCTCCGAGCACCTGCCGATACATGGAAGAGAGGAAGAGCTTGGCGGACAAGTGGTCGAAATCAAGACTATCCTTGATGTGCTGGGTCGAAGCTTGGATAAGAGCTTTGTCAAGCTCCTGTTCGCTCATGCCGTCATATAGAGTGATAGCCGCTTCTTTGACTACCTGAGAAATCATCGTTTCCGCCTGGGGAAGGCCAGCCGCTTCCTCTTTAAGCCGCGTCTCGAGCTTATCGAGCGAGAGCGGATACGCCTGGCCGGAGGCGCCTTTTATACTTATTACCATAATTATTGGATTAATATATATTGTGTGTCACGTATTCCTTATTATACTATATATGGTATTTGCCGACAAGGGTGAGAAAATATGGAAACTTGGCAAAATATCAAAATCAAGGCCGGTCAATAGAAAGAATAATCATCTCGATTGAAGATTTCCTTCTAGGAATTGCTGGCCATCAAAAAACCGCCATCGGACGGAGTTTTGATAGACCACTAATCGCAAAACGATTGAGAAGGCCGATTAGTAGAAATTGGCAGCAGTGATAAGCTTCGTCTTAGCTTGGGGATAGCGGCTCTTGAAACCCTTGCCTATCGCTTTCGGCCGATACTTCACCTCAACGCCGATTAGCTCTTCTCCTCGTTCTATCACCACGTCCATTTCCGAGCCCTGCTTAGTGCGCCAGTAATACAGCTTATGATTATCTCCCCGGTAACTATTTTGTTTCACTAGTTCGCTAGCGATAAAATTCTCGAACAGGGCTCCTTTATCTAAACGGGTGTCTAGACCGGAAAAATCGTCTATCAGCGCATTCCTGACGCCAGTATCATAGAAGAATATCTTGGGCGCCTTGACTATCTCATCCCGCTTGTTCTTAGAATAGGGATAAAGGCGAAACAGAATAAAGCTCTGCTCAAAAATCTCGATATACCGCTTAACCGTCGGCTGACTAGTTTTCAGCCTATTAGCTAACTCTGAATAATTGATGAGGTTACCGATTTGGAACGCCAACAATCTAAGCAAGTCTTTGGCTAGCTTCTTATTATCAATCAAGCTCAGATCCAAGATATCCTTGAAAATCAAACTGTCGATGAAGTTAAGAAGATATTGCCTATCATGCGGATGCCCGATCAGGTGAGGATACTGGCCATAGATCAAGACGTCTTCTAAGATGCTCTCAATATCGAAACGATACTTCTTGCTAGCCCGGTTCGCTGGCTGCTGGCCGCTTATCTTTTCAAAAATATTGAAATTGAGCTTATCATCGATGCCGTTCTGGCTCAGATATTCAGAAAAAGTCAGCGGATACATATTATAATCGATCTTACGCCCGGCCAGACTCTCCCCTGTCTTATTCTTGATATGGAAAGAAGATGACCCGGTTATTATCAGTCTGACACCCTCTAACTGGTCGTATATAATTTTAGCCGCCCTCCCCGGATTGCTCAGGAGATGAATCTCGTCGATAATTATTTCTTTAGTTTCCGGCTCGATTATCGTCTTATAGCTCTCAATATCATACGACTCCAGGATACGGCGTATCGGCTCATTGTCCACCAAAAAATACTGAGCTTGAGGAAATATCTTCTTTACCAGCGTAGTCTTGCCAACTTGCCTTGATCCTAGCAAAATTAATATTTGTTTATATTTATCAAAATGTTGGCTAACATTAATGTCTAAATGTCTTTTCATATAAAAAGTTATTACTTTTTGAATACCAACCTACTAAATAGTTATATCTAAATGATACGTCAACCATAAAAATATGTCAAGTAAGCAAAAACCCAAACCAAAAATGGTCCGGGTTCGTGAATATGGGTAAAATTGATAAATCGAGGCTATTTCCTCTTATCCTTCATCTTCTTCCTCGCTTCGACGATAACTTCTTCCACGTGATCCTT
>CAZSAA010000042.1:0-5625 GCA_964604915.1 uncultured Gammaproteobacteria bacterium | reverse complement strand
GAAAGGCTATAATATAATCATCAATAACCATATAACGTATGCCAGAAACAATCCTCATCATCCTGATGATCCTCATCCTAGTCGGTCTCGCCGGCATAATCTTCTTAGTCAGTCGCCGTCGCGAATCGGTCGATGGCGAGAAGTTGGCGGTCTTAGCGGAACGCCTTTCCCAGCTTTCTCAGCAGAATGGCGAGTTGCGGCAGGAATTGGATCGCAAACTGTCCGAAACCCATCGCGCTTCGCAGGGCCAGTTCGAGCAGACTACCAAGATAATGCAGAGCATCACCGGGCAATCGGCCAAGCTCATTGCCGATGTCACCGAACGGCTGACCAAGCTGGACGAGACCAACAAGCAGGTGGTAAATTTCTCCGCCCAGTTGCAGAATTTGCAGGACATCCTCAAAAACCCTAAGCAGCGAGGCGTGCTGGGGGAATATTTTTTGGAAGAAACCCTCAAGAATGTGCTGCCGCCCGGGGCCTTTGAATTGCAATACAAACTGGGGCAGGATGAGAAGACCGGCAAGGAACTCATCGTCGATGCAGTAGTATTCGTGAAAGATAAGGTTATCCCTATCGATGCCAAATTCTCCCTTGAGAACTATGAGCGGCTCATCAATTGCAGTGATCCGGATGCGCGCAAGAAATTGGAAGCCGCCTTCAAGCAGGATCTCAAGAACCGGATTGATGAGACAGCCAAGTACGTGCTGCCTGGACGCGGCACCTTGGAGTTCGCCTTCATGTTCATCCCGTCAGAGTCCATATACTATGATTTGCTGGTAAATAGCGTGGGAGCGGTAAAGGTAAATACTAGGGATTTAATAGAATATGCTTTCCGCGATAAGAAGGTAATCATCGTATCCCCGACTTCCTTCCTCGCCTATCTCCAGACCGTGCTTCAAGGACTAAAGGCCATGCAGATAGAAGAGAAGGCTCAGGAGATCAAGAAGAATATCGAAAAGCTCGGCAAGCATATTTCCAGCTATGACGAATTCTTGCAGAAGCTCGGCAACAGCTTGTCGACCACAGTCAGTCATTACAATAATGCCTATACTGAATTCAAGAAGGTGGACAAGGATATCATCAAGATTACGGGGGTGGAGAGCAAGGTAGGGGTCATGTCGCTTGAAAAACCAAAGAAAGAAGATTAGGATAAATGCCCAGTATGCTGGATAATGCGAGTCAGAATCGTGGACGGATAGATGAGGCGGTTGCGCGGACCCTCTCGTTTTTCGATAATTTTGACCATCCGGTCGATCTATTGGAGTTATGGCGCTTCTTGCCGCTTCCTTGTTCCTTGGCCGAAGTCCAAGACTCTCTAGCTCATTGGCGATCACGGGGCCTGGTCGAAGAAGGTGAAGGCGCTTTCTTCTTGGCCGGTCGGAGCGATATCTTGCGGGAGAGACGGGATAGGTATAATTTTTCGCGCCGCAAGTTAAAGCGCGCTAAAGCGGTGTCTCGCCTATTTCAAGTCTTTCCCGGCGTGTGCCTAATCTTCGTTTCTAATCTCATCGGGCCATATAATCTGAGGGATGGATCTGACATTGATTTCTTCATCGTCTGCCGTCCCGGCCTGCTCTGGCTCTCACGCCTTTGGTGCGCTGGCCTGATGAAAATTCTCAACCTCCGTCCGACCAAGAATGACAAACGAGATAAGGTTTGCCTCAGTTTCTATGTCTCATCAGCTAATCAGGATATGGGGCGGTTCGCTTTGCCAGAAGAGGATCGGTATTTCCAGTATTGGTTGCTCGGTCTCTATCTCATTTCTGGCCGGGAAGCGGAATATCAGAATTTTTTAGCTAGCAATCACTGGCTGTCGGGCATCTTTCCCAATTTCTATCCCGGTTCATTCATGTCAGGTGTAGCCGCTAAAGCGCCGGGCGTTTTAGTACGTTTCTTGGAGGACCAGGCCAAGGCGCTCCAGTTCCGCTTCATGTCGACATATCTCAAGCAGGCGGCTTTACAGAAACAGGCGATCATCGCCGATGATGTGCTCAAACTTTTTCTGCAAGACAAGCGGCCGCTTTTCAATCAGAGAGCTAAAGAACGTTGCCTCCAGCATTTCGGCCTATGAAAAATATCTTTTCCTACTTCCAATCTGCCCTGCTCCTTATCTTCTTCTTGACGTTGCCTTGGCAGACTAAGTTGATACTCGTTCCCAGTGGTGACAATTACACGGAGATAGCGTTGTATGCTTCCCAGATAGCCGGCATCGCTCTTCTTATTTTTCATCTCATCGTCATATTGAAAGATGGTGCAACAAAAAGATTTTCCTATACTTCGATAGCCGGCATCATCCTGGCTGTTTTTTCTCTGGTTTCCGTCTTCTTCGCCTCCGATTCACGGTTAGGCCTTTCTCGCTATCTCATCCTGTTGCTCGCCCTCGCCCTATACCTTGCCTCATCTCGTTTGAATAACCGAAGTCTGTCCTTAGCGAAGAAGATGTTCCTATTCGGACTTATTCCCAGCGCTATCTTAGGTATCTGGCAATTCTTGTCGCAATCTTCGTTTTCTTGCAGTTGGTTAGGGTTAGCTTTGCATGATCCGAGTGTCCTGGGCACTACCATCATCGAAGCAGGCGGGCGTTTCTTGCGGGCGTATGGCTCCTTCGACCACCCTAATATTTTTGGCGGAATTAGTGTTTTAGCGGTGCTTTTGGCGGCACGAATATTCCTCAAGGAGAAGCAGAGTATATTTCTCTACTTAGCGATCTTCTTTACCTTTGCCGTTTTCGTTTCTTTTTCCCGCGCTGCGCTGTTAGCCTTAGCCTTGGGGATGATATTAATAGTCTGGGAAGCCTGGCGCGCCCCCCTTATCCAAAAGAAAAGGTCGATCGCCCTTTGTTTCTTCGTCTTCCTTTTTCTCGGGATTTTGGGAGGGGTATTTTGGCCACTTGTCTATTCGCGTACACAGCTGGATAACCGCTTGGAGGCCAAGTCCATCGTCGAACGCACTAGTCTTTGGCAGGAAGGGAAGTCGGTAGCGCATGATAATGTTTGGACTGGCGTGGGTATAGGGAACTATATAGCGTATCTAAAGGCCAAGGATACGACTCCGGGCGCGGCTTGGGAGTATCAGCCGGTGCACGATACCTATCTGCTCGTTTTGGCCGAAGTTGGCTTGTTCGGCTGCCTGGCTTTCTTGGGGCTATTATTCTTTTCCCTTAAAGACGCGCGTCGTTACGGCTACGCCTCTATCGTTATCCCCTGGCTTTTCCTGATGGCCTTTGATCATTGGTTTTGGAGCTTGCCTTTCGGCCTCCTTTTCTTGTTCAGTTTCTTGGCTATCTTGCGGGAGGGTGAAGGAACGATGGAATAGTTATCCTGCAAATATTTCAGGTCAGACGTTATCTCTTGCTGGGACAAGGCACTTTGCCTATCCCGGCTTTTCCATAATTCCAAGATGGTAGCGAGAGTGGCAAAATAGTCCTTTTCTTGGACATGAAAATCCACGCTTTCCTGGTCACTGACTCGCATCCGCCTTTTTGTCTTCTCTATTTTATACCTTCCCATTGGCGATAAGGCTTATATATCTATTTTCCCCGATGATAAGATGGTCTAGCAGCTCTATTCCCAGTATCTCACCGGCTTGCCGCAATTGTTCGGTTATCATCCGATCGTCCTTGGTCGCTTTGAGCTGGCCGGACGGGTGGTTATGGGCGACGATAATGGCGGAGGCGCCACGCTCTAGAGCAGGGCGGAAAACTTCGCGCGGATGGACCAGACTGGAACTGATCGACCCTACAGAAATCGTTTCTTCGTGGATAAGGAAATATCGGCTGTTGAGGTATAGGCCGCGGAAATGTTCTTTTTGCAGTTTGCCCATGTCTTGCAGATGAGCGAAAGCTTGTTCCGGCGTGCGGAGGCTAAGTGTCGGTCCTTTTTTGCCGGCGAAAAGACGACTGCCTAGTTCCAGGGCGGCAATGAGCTGGCAGGCTTTGTTGTTCGGAATGTTTAGCTCCCGAGCCAATTCTTCCGGCCGTTGCTTGGCCCAGCGTGGCGTAGGGCCATAGTCGCTGATAAGGCGGCTAGCCATCTCGAGGACGCCTTCCTTGCGATTGCCTGGGGAAAGGAGAATGGCGAGCAGTTCCGGGACGCGCAAGGCGCCGGCTCCTTCCTTAGCTAGGCGTTCGCGAGGCTTGTCCGAATCGGCTAAATCCTTTATCCTTAATACATATCGAGCCGATCCGGTCACTATGTCATGGTCATTTAGTTGATAGCGTGTCATATGGAGATATTATAGCCGGGAGGTGATAAAATAATGATAAACTAAAGATAAAATATATGGGAAAGATAAAGATTGCTAAAACTAAAGGCGGGCTGACCGTAGCCTTAGCTAGCCAGCCAGCTAGTCAGGCGGTTACCGTCTTGATGATGGTACGGACCGGGTCAAAATATGAGACTCGCCAAGAAGGCGGCTTGTCCCATTTCTTGGAACACATGTTTTTCAAGGGGACGGAAAAATATCCCGATACCGCTTCGCTTTCGGCTGCCCTTGATTCTATCGGCGCCGACTTCAATGCCTTCACTTCCAAGGAATATACCGGATACTATATAAAAGCAGCCAAGCGCCATGCCGACCTGGCTTTCGGCGTCCTGAGCCAGATGCTTCTCCATTCCAAGTTCGATGAGAAGGAGATCGAGCAAGAAAAAGGCGTCATTATCGAAGAGCTTAATATGTATGAAGATAATCCGTTGATGAAAATCGAGGATGTCTTCGAGGAATGCCTGTATGGTGATACTCCGGCGGGCTGGGATACCATCGGCACTAAGCAGACTATTTCTTCCTTCAAGCGAGAAGATTTCATCAGGTACATGGAGAAGCAATATGGCAAGGATTCTTCCTTGCTCATCGTTTCAGGTGACGTGAGCGGCATAAAGCTAGGACAGATTGATAAGTATTTTTCTCCGTATCGCCATTCACGCTGGAAAGATAAATTGAAGACTAAAGAAGCACAGAAACAGGCGCGGGTAAGGGTGAAGTATAAGAAGATGGATCAGGTCGTGATGTCGCTTGGCGTACCGGCCTTCCCGGCCGGCCATAAGCATGAGCCGGCGCTCAAGCTGCTGTCGATTATCCTAGGTGGCTCGATGAGTTCCCGGTTGTTTATCAAGATCCGCGAGCGTCAAGGCCTCGCCTATTCCGTCCGCACCAGTTACGAGGCCTATACCGACACCGGCTACCTCACCACTACCGCCGGCATCAAGCTGGGCAAGGAAAAGGTAGCGATTAGGAGCATCTTGGACGAATACAAGGATATAGTAGAAAACGGCGTGACCGCTAAGGAGCTAAAGAAAGCTAAGGACCTGATTAAAGGGAAGGTCGCCCTTCAATTGGAAACTTCTGATGCGGTCGCTTCTTGGTATGGACATCAATGGATATTGCGCGAAGGCCTCAAGACGCCAGAACAGGCCCTCAGGGAGCTAGGCAAGGTAACCGCAGCTGAGATCAAGGCAGTCGCTAAACTGATCTTCAAAGCTGACAAGCTAAATTTCGCTGCCATCGGCCCCTTCAAGGATGAGAAGGTTTTTCTTAAAGAGATGAAGATGTAGCGGAAGGCAAATTCCTTTATTGTCTATAAAAAGTTAGAAGTAAGAGAAAAAACAAGAAAGAATGGTTTAGGCCATT
>CAZSAA010000041.1:0-5839 GCA_964604915.1 uncultured Gammaproteobacteria bacterium | reverse complement strand
GATCATCCCTCTATTATCCTCCCATTTTCCATCTCTATCTTCTGGGTGCAATCGAGTAGTTCCACGAATTTTTCATCATGGCTGATAATTATGAAAGTGGTTTCCGGGCGCTTAGCTTTTTCCGCGTTGATTATGTCAGCTATCTCCTTCTTGGTCTGTTTATCTACGGAAGCGGTCGGTTCATCCAAGAATACTATCTTCGCGCCGCCACTGCGCAGTTTGAGTAGGATCCTGGCTAATCCGAGCCGGGAAGCCTCTCCGCCGGAAGCAGTCCCTGTATCGCCCGCACCGCCTGAGATGGCTTCGTTGAGGTTGCCAAATCGTTTATCCAACCTCACTTCCTTGAGAGCTTCTTTTATCTGTTGGTCGCTAATCTCACCCTTCTGGCCGAATTTTAGGTTATTCTTTATCGTATCGTCGAAAAGATAGGGAAATTGGGAGAGATAGGCGATATGGTCGTATATGGATCCTTTTCCTGATTTCTTGATATCTTCTACCGCAGTATCGCCTAGGCGCACTTCTCCAAAGTTGGGCCGGTAGTAGCCGGAAATGACTTTCATTAAGGTCGTCTTGCCGGCGCCGCTCGCTCCTTCGATATAGGTCATGGCTCCGGCCGGTATATGCAGACTGATGTCGTCTAATATCTTCTTGTTGCCAATTTCAACCTTTACGTGCTCGAGGCTTATGTCATTACCCTTTACGTCTTCTATGGCGATACGAGATTTTTCGTTTTCCGCCTCTTCCTGGGCATGGCCATTGAACATCAACTCCATCTGGGTGATGTCGCGGGTAGCCTCGAGGAGCGTTTTATGGGATTTCATGATATTCTCGATGCCGCGGGAAAAATTGGCGGAATAGAGGATGGCAGCGATAACCTTGTCGCCGCTGCCGCCAGCGAGCATGCCAGCTAAGCCCAGCAGGGTCCAATTAATAGCGTTTCCAAAGCGATAGAAATTATCCTGGATGACATTTAAGAATCTAACCTCGCTTTCCGAGGCCTTGTTTTTTTCGAGGGATGATTTTATTTCCTTGAAGAAACGGTCTTTTTCTCCGGCTAGGATGACTTCCATGTGGGCGCTAAGTTGTTCGTCAAGTTTCTTGACTGCTTCTTCTGAGTCCCGTTGGCCGGCGCCCTGTTTTTCCCAGAAGCGCGTCTTCTTGGTTAGATATTTATTGAGAGCTACCACTATGCCTGACCCCACGATAGCGCCGGCGGCCATCATCGGACTCCTGTCCGTCAACACTACGGCACTGGTTATTACGGTGGTTATGGCTGGTATCACTTCGAAACTGATGGATTGAAAAATTTTCTCATATCCGACAATGCCCGCCTTAGTCCGCTCTTTGACCGTCTCATTGCCGAACTTCTTGGCTTCATCGGCCGGCAGTTCGGTTATATTTCTGGAAGCTTCTTCGCTTATCCCTCCTTCTTTAGCAAAATTTTTGTTCAGAAAATCTTTGTAGCGTCCTTGAATCGCGTGGTTCAACCCAGCACTGCCTAAAGAGGCTAAGGAGAATAGTATTATCTGTTCTAGCTCGAAGGTATTGTTTCTGAAGGCGTTGGCAAAGAGTATCGGGGCATATCCGTCGATAAAGGCCGGAACCATCAGGGCGGCTGAAAGGCCTATATACTTGGATTTGTCGCCATCCATGAAACGGGAGAATACCTCTTTTATCTTATTCATCGCCTTTATCTCGTGGATGGGCAGCTCCGCTAACCCTTTCAGATCGCAGGTCTTGACCAGTTCCTTGATCTCGTCTTGGGAAAATCCGGCTTGCTGGTATTTTTCCTGGAGCAGGGGGATTATCGCTTCTTCTTTCTCACCAGGCGAATAGAAGTTAGCTTTATGCGCCTTGTTGTCTTCTATTATCGCCGTTTCCGCCTCTTTGACGTTTTTGCGGAATTGGGCGGCGTTATGGGCGAGGCGGTATGAGTCGAAGTATAGGTTGAGGGAATCGAGCAGCTCGAAATCATCTGGGCTGAGCGGCTCGCTGTGCCCGTCCGTGTATTCCACCCGCATTTCTTCCGGCGTTTCTCCGCTTATCCCCCCTATCTTCTCATTGGTGGATTTAGGATCGCGTATCAAGGCCGCTAGTGACCGGATGCGTCCTTTCGAAGCATCGTCCAGGTCTGCCAAAAATCCGTCTCTTTCTATCTCTTCCTTTATCTCTCGCCTGATATCCAACATCTCCATCACCGTTTCCCGGGAGATGGCTTCAGGTCCGAAATTTTCTTCGATGATAGATTTGACCTTTTCCAAATCTTCTTTCTTGGCTTGGAAGGTCTCGGCTTGGCTTTTTCCTAGACCTTTAGCAGGTGATGTTTCGAAATTCATATATTTATCCTTACTTCCTATGAATATATCATTGAAATTAGGCAAAAGTAAGGAAATATAGCCTAGCTTCCGGGCGTATGGATTTCCGACAAAGGATGAGCGGATTAATGCTATAAGGTGAAATAATGGGAGGAATCTGGTATAATTGACCTGGTTAATTAAATTGATAACCTTAAATATATGCCCAATATACGAATCGCTACCGGGGTAGCGCATCAAGTCCCGAAAGATTTGCGCGACGCCTTGCTCGCTTCTGCGGGCGCGGCGGCAGTGTGGAATAGCCTGACGCCGCTTGCTCGCAATGAGTGAATATGCTGGACGATATCCGTCAAGAAACCGGAAACTAGGCAACAGCACATACGAAGGATATGTACGGAACTGCTTGAAGGGAAGCGGCGGCCATGCTGCTGGGCTGGCTGCATCCATCGTTGAGTTAGAGATCTTGGCTTTATCCTGATTTTATCCCGTATATGGTATTATAAAGACACCTGGCTAGTTTTCTGCGGAGGCGTAATTCGCGTTCTCTACTAAAAAAGATATTGATCAGGGTATTTAAAGAAATAGTATGAATAATGAAATTAAAGTTACCAAGATTGCAATTTTCCAGAAAAAGGAAATCCGTAAGACCATCCATAAAGGTGAATGGTGGTTTGTGGTTGAGGATATAGTTTCCGTATTGACTAATTCAGTTAACGTCAAGGATTATATTAAGAAGATACGTAATAGAGATGATGAGCTTTCTAAAGGGTGGGGACAAATTGTCACCCCCCTTGTAATAGATACTCTAGGAGGTCCGCAGAAACTAAATTGCGCTAATACGGAGGGGATTTTCCGTATTATCCAATCAATCCCGTCTCCGAAAGCTGAACCGTTTAAGCGTTGGTTGGCTAAAGTTGGCTATGAGCGTGTTCAGGAAATCGAAGACCCCGAGCTAGCTACCAAGAGAACCAGGGCGCTTTATAAGGCAAAGGGCTATTCTGATGCATGGATTGAGAAACGGATGCGCGGTATAGATGTCCGTGAGACTTTGACAGATGAATGGAAGAAGCGAGGAGTAAAAGAGAATCCTGAGTATGCCATCTTGACCGCAGAAATTTCCCAAGCGACCTTCGGCATGACGCCTAAAGAATATCAAGAATTCAAAGGTTTGAAAAAAGAAAATTTGCGTGACCATATGAATGATTTGGAATTGATATTTACCATGCTTGGTGAAGCTTCTACTACCGAGATCGCCAAGAATAAGGATGCTCAGGGGTTCGCGGGAAACAAGATTGCTGCTCAAGAAGGGGGAAATGTGGCCGGGAAAGCGAGAAAAGATTTGGAAGAGAAGAGCGGGAAGAAGGTCTCAACTAGAGAAAACTACCGACAGGTGCCGGAAAATAAGAAAAGGCTAGGATAGACTCTGATAACACTAATTAAGAGAAAAGCGTCCATGAGGGCGTTTTTCTTTCTTTAGCCGCCAAAGCTGTAATCCATACTCTTTTTGTGGTAAAATAGATCTAGGAAAGTCACGATAAAATTAATTAACAAACATATGATTCTATTACGTTGGCTGATAAACGCCTTGTTTCTACTCTTGCTGGCATATATATTGCCGGGCATAACCATAAGCAGCCTGTACATCGCTCTCATTGTGTCAGTGATACTCGGGGTGATAAACGCGGTGATACGGCCTGTTTTGGTTATCCTGACCTTGCCGATCAACATCTTGACCCTCGGCTTGTTCACTTTGGTGATCAATGGGGCGCTGGTGTTGTTTGTCTCCAGCTTCATCAAGGGCTTCTCGGTCTCGGGGCTCGGCGCCGCCATCCTTTTCTCCATTCTGCTCTGGCTCTGTTCCTGGGCAACCAATGCCTTGCTTGACACTGAGGATTAATTGATAAAAGATATGTCCAAGAACATGACCGGCAAGCAGCTGGCGCTAGTGCTCGGCTTCGTCGTCCTGGTGGCAGCGGTGTTGCGAATAACGCAGATAGGAGATACTAATGCTGATATCCCAGCTAGCGATTACCTTCCGGATACTTTAGCGCAGGGAAGTGGGGAAGAAGATGATGTCATCATCCTCAATTCGCCCTCGCCTAGCCAGATCCAAGCTCGAGGGGTCCAGGTGAGCGGTCAAGCGCGGCCGGATTGGTTTGACGATGGGCATTTCCCGGCCAGTATCGTCGACGCTAAGGGGCAGGAGATCGCGCATGTAGACATAGCGATGACGGCAGAGAGGCAGGGAAGCCTCATCGCTTTTGCTGGCCAGATCAGCATTCCGGAGTCCGTGCCGGTGCCAGCCGAGGTAGTGCTGCGCCTGGAGCCGGGCAGTGGCGACGGCCGCTATTTTTCCCTCAACGTGCCGATCGAGGTGCGATAGGACAGGAAATAAAATAAGATATGGAAGAGATCAAACTATATAATTCGCTCAGTCGTAAAAAAGAAACTTTTATCCCGATACAGGGGGATTTTGTCGGGTTATATACCTGCGGCCCGACCGTATATGACTATGCCCATATCGGCAATTTGCGGACATACATCTTTGAAGACTTGCTAAAACGCAGCCTGCTCTATCTGGGCTACCGAGTGAAGCACGTGATGAATATCACTGATGTCGGCCACCTGACCGGTGATATGGATATGGGGGAGGACAAGCTGGAAGCAAATGCTCGGCGCCAAGGCAAGGATGCTTGGGAACTAGCCGCTTTCTATACCGACGCTTTCAAGCGGGACGCGCAGTCTCTCAATATCCTGCCGCCAGATGTCTGGTGCAAGGCAACCGATTATATCCGGGAACAGATCGATATGGTCGTTTCCCTGGAGAAGAAAGGCTATACTTACCGCACTGATGACGGCATCTATTTCGATACTTCGAAAGTGGAAGGCTATAACAAGCTAAGCCATCTGCCGCTTGAGCAGCTTAGGGAAGGGGCGCGGGTGGAAAAGAACGAGCAGAAGAAAAATCCCACCGATTTCGCCCTCTGGAAGTTTTCGCCCAAAGATTCCAAGCGCCAAATGGAATGGGATTCGCCCTGGGGCGTTGGTTTTCCGGGTTGGCATCTCGAATGTTCGGCTATGAGTCTGGCTAACCTCCCAGGCCATCTGGATATCCACTGCGGCGGCATCGACCATCTCAACATCCACCACACCAATGAGATCGCTCAGAGTGAAGCCGCCACCGGGCAGAGATTTTTCAACTATTGGCTCCACGGTGCCTTCCTCAATATCGCTGGCGGCAAGAAGATGGCCAAGAGCGCCGGCAATTTCCTTACCCTAGAGAACGCTTTGGTAAAGGAAGGTATAGCTCCGCTCGCCTTCCGTTTCGCCGCTCTCCAGGTCCACTATCGTAAGCCTATGGAGTATAGCCAAGAGAGCTTCAAGCAGGCGGATAACGCTCTCTCCAAGCTCAGGCAACAGGTACAGGCGCTCGGGAAGGAGACGGGGAAGACACAGGAGGAGTTGCGGCAGAAGTTCCAGGTGGCGATTTTCGATGACCTTAACCTTCCTAAAGGATTAGCCGT
>CAZSAA010000040.1:0-6069 GCA_964604915.1 uncultured Gammaproteobacteria bacterium | reverse complement strand
CCAATCTTCTCCTTCAAGAAGGATGCCGGAACCGGCTAAGCCGAGCTTGCGCCCAGATAGTACGCGTCCGTCCGAGCAATCAACCGTATCAAGAAGATCCTTGAAAGCCTCTTTGAATCCGGGCAAAGCCTTTATGGCCTCTTCCAGATTCGATTCCCTCAATTTCCGGACGAATTCATTGTCCTGATTTTCCTGCCACAGTTTCTCGACTGCGGCCAAATGCGTATTTAGCACCTGTTCCTTGATTTCCATGTTTTCCATATGATTCCCTCCTTTTAAATTAATTATATGGTTATTTATTTGGATTTATATTTTTTATCTTCCGCCACCGCGCCAAGGCTTTCTCCTTGATTATCGCGGTACGGGTATGCAAATCAGCTAGCTCCGCCTCATGGGTATCCTTAGCTGAGACCTTGATCTGCCGAGCGCGTTCCATCGCCTCCTTTATCTCATCCTCATCAAGTTCTTCGCCACGATGAGCGCTATCGGAAAGGATGACCACTTTGTCTTCCAATACTTGGACGAAACCGCCGGAAACCGACATGACCTCGATCTGCCCATCCGGCTTCTTCAATTCGATTACCCCGAAAGCCATGATCGACACCAAAGGAATATGACTAGGCAAGATGGTAATCTCACCCGACTGGGTCGGTATGCTTATAGAAATCGCTTCTTCCCTGAGAACGACGCGTTCCGGCGTGACTAATTCGAACTTGATAGTCTTCATAGCTTAGGCGTTATCACCGACTTCCTCGACGCTGCCCTTCATATAGAAGTCGCCTTCATTATATTGGTCATATTTGCCCTCCAAGATCGCCTTGAATCCCTTGATAGTATCCTCCAGTTTGACGTATTTGCCCGCGCGTCCGGTGAAACTTTCAGCCACGGCGAAAGGCTGGGACAGGAAACGTTGGATTTTGCGAGCACGGGAAACTGTCTTCTTGTCTTCCGCAGACAATTCTTCCATGCCCAAGATAGCGATGATATCCTGCAGATCCTTATACCTCTGTAATATCTTCTGCACACCGCGAGCGACCTCATAGTGCTCCTGGCCGACGATCTTCGGATCCAAGATTATGGAAGAAGAGTCGAGCGGATCAACCGCCGGATAGATACCGAGCTCTGATAGGGCGCGGGACAACACCACGGTGGAATCCAAGTGACCGAAAGTGGTGGCCGGAGCCGGATCGGTAAGGTCATCGGCTGGCACATAGACAGCTTGGATCGAAGTGATAGAGCCATCCTTAGTGGAAGTGATACGCTCTTGCAGGCGACCCATTTCCGTCGCTAGAGTAGGCTGATAACCCACGGCGGACGGCATGCGGCCAAGCAGGGCGGACACCTCGGAACCAGCTTGGGTGAAACGGAAGATGTTATCAATGAAGAACAATACGTCTTGCTTCTTCTCATCGCGGAAGTATTCGGCGATGGAAAGGCCGGTAAGGGCGACGCGAGCGCGTGATCCAGGCGGTTCGTTCATCTGCCCGAAGACCATGGACACCTTATCGAGCACACCGCTATCTTTCATTTCATGGTACAAGTCGTTACCTTCGCGGGTACGTTCGCCAACACCGGCGAATACGGAATAGCCGCCGTGATGAGAAGCGATATTATGGATAAGCTCGAGGATAACGACGGTCTTGCCGACACCGGCACCGCCAAAGAGACCTACTTTTCCGCCCTTGACGATCGGGGAGATAAGGTCGATAACCTTGATGCCCGTTTCGAGCACTTCAGTCTTAATCGATTGGTCGACGAAATCAGGCGCGTTGCGATGGATGGGGTATTTCTTCTCGCTCTTGACTGGTTCTCCGCCGTCGACGGTATTGCCGAGCACATCAAATATGCGCCCTAAGGTCTCGATGCCCACCGGTACGCTGATAGGCGCTCCAGTATCGATCGCTTTAGTGCCGCGAGCCAAGCCGTCGGTAGAGCCCAGAGCGATGCAGCGAGCCAGGTTGGAGCCAATATGCTGCTCCACTTCCAAGGTCAACTTCTGCCCGTTATTATCCACCTCCAAAGCGTTGTATATTTCCGGGAGCTTCTGGTCGAAATGGACATCGACGACTACGCCGATAACCTGTTTCACTAAGCCGCTGTTTTTCTTTTTTTCTGGCATATTGTTATGTATTACTTATTCCGCTAAAGCGTTGGCGCCAGCGCTTATCTCCGCTATCTCGGCGGTTATGCCGGCTTGCCGCGCTTTATTATAATATAACGTGAGCTGGTCGGCCATATCCTGGGCGGCATCGGTCGCCTGGTGCATTGCCATCATCCGAGCGCTATGTTCGGAAGCATTGGCCTCGAGCATGGCTTGGAACAATTGGATTTCGATAAGGCGCGGCACAATAACATCCATGACTTCCCTCTCAGACGGCTCGAAAACAAACTCGTGCGCTGATATATCCTTCTTCGAGTTTTCTTCCCGGCGCTTCTGAGCTGCTTGCTTAGCCGCAGCTAACTCTCCTTCTACTTCCACGGATCCCAGTTGCTGGTCTTCTTCGGCAATCTGGATGGGCAGGAGCTGCTTGATACGCGAAATCTGCTTAGCCGCATTGATATAGTCGGTATAGGCGACCATCACGCGGTCATATTTTCCACCTAAGAATCCCTCAGTCACCATCTTTACCAGCGGCTCTATCTCCGATGCGCTCTCGATCACATCTTCCTTGATAAATTCCGCCGCTATCTCATAGCCCTGCTTGGCGAGAGTAGCGCCTTTCTTGCCCAGGAGGATAAAGTCAGTGGGGTGAGCGTGGATTTTCAAGGAATCCCTGATCTTGGCTAGCAAGGAAGAATTATATCCGCCGCAAAGGCCACGATTTGAAGATATCACTATCATCGCTACCCGCTTGATGTCATCCCGTTTAGCTAGCATTGGGTGCATCGGCTCTTCCCTTTGCAGAGATAGGTTAGCGAGATATACCACGGTTTCCCAGCTCAAATTAGCGAAAGTTCTGGTACGCAGAACGGCGCCTACCGCTTTACGGGTTTTGGCAGCCGAAACCATCTCCATCGCCTTGGTCATTTTCTTGGTGTTGGAGACGGATTTTATCCGACGTGATATTTCTCTAGTCTGAGCCATACCCTTTAGTTATTTTCTTCTTCAGAAAGATAGTCGAGACCGGCGCGAAATCCTTCGATCGCTTCCTTTATGGCCGCCTCTACCTCTTCGTCTATTTCTTTCTTCGTCTCGATCAGCCCTATCGCTTTCTCATTAAGATCGAGATACTCATATAATCCCTGTTCGAAATCCCTCACCTTCTCAACCGGGACGTCGTCCATATAGGAATTGATGAGGGTATAGTATATCATGACCTGCTTGGCAGCGGAGATAGGTTGGTATTGACCTTGCTTGAAAATCTCATAGAGACGCTTGCCGCGCCAGAGTTGCTTCTTAGTATCGGCATCCAAGTCGGAACCGAACTGGGCGAAAGCGGCTAATTCGCGGTATTGGGCCGCTTCAAGACGCATCTTGCCGGCCACTTTCTTCATGGCCTTGATCTGGGCGGAGGAACCGACGCGGGAAACGGACAAACCAGCGTTGATAGCCGGACGATTGCCTTGATAGAAGAGGTCGGATTCCAGGTATATCTGACCGTCAGTGATAGAAATGACGTTGGTCGGGATATAGGCCGATACGTCGCCAGCCTGGGTCTCGATGATAGGGAGAGCGGTAATCGAGCCGCCGCCGAAATCCTTATTCAGTTTGCAAGCTCTTTCCAATAGACGGGAATGGAGATAGAAGACGTCGCCCGGATAGGCTTCGCGGCCTGGTGGACGGCGGAGCAAGAGCGATATCTCACGATATGAGGAAGCATGTTTGGTGAGGTCATCGTAGATAATGAGAACATCTTCGCCTTTGTCTAGGAAATATTCGCCCATGGCGCAGCCGGCATAGGGGGCGATATAGAGCAACGAAGCAGGGTTAGAAGCACCAGCCAGGACGATAGTGGTATAGGCCATAGCACCGGCTTCTTCTAGCTTGGCCATGATGTTAGCCACCTTCGATTCCTTCTGGCCGATAGCGACGTATATGCATTTTACGTTCTGCCCTTTCTGATTGATGATCGTATCGATAGCGATGGCGGTCTTGCCGATCTGACGGTCGCCGATGATAAGCTCGCGCTGGCCACGGCCGATAGGGATCATAGAGTCGATCGCCTTGATGCCAGTCTGAAGCGGTTCCTTGACTGAAGCGCGAGTGATAACGCCAGGAGCGATCTTCTCGACCGGGTAATGCGCCTTAGCCTCAATAGCCCCTTTGCCATCGAGCGGCTCGCCGAGCGGATTAACTACGCGGCCGATCAGATTTTCGCCGACCGGCACTTCAAGGATACGTCCGCTCGAGGTTACCTTATCGCCTTCTTTGATAAGGGAATAATCGCCGAGGATAATAGCACCGATAACACCTTCTTCGAGGTTGAGGGTAACGCCCTTCACTTCGGCCTTTTCCGTATGGAAAACAAGAATCTCGGACATCATAGCTTCCGAAAGGCCGGAAACCAGCGCGATGCCGTCGAGGACTTTCAATACTCGCCCGACCGATTCTTCCTTGAGTTCGGCCTTAAAGCCAGAAATTTCCTTCTTCAGCTGCTCGATTATGAAATCTTTAGTTGACATATATTTTTTGTATCTTAGTTGCTCAATCTAGTACCGAGCTCGGCTATCCAGCCCTTCAGGCCCGCCCTAGCCACCTTATCACCATAGCTTATCGCTATTCCACCCAGCTGACTGGCGTCTTCTTCTTCCGTTATAATGACCTCTTTAGCGCCGGTCCTCTCCTTGACTAGGGCATCGATACGACGACGGTTAGCTTCGGAAAGCGGATGAGAGACCGAAACCCTGGTTTCGACGACCCCGTTTTCCTCATCCCAAAGGCGTGAAAACGCTTCGATTATCTCCTGTTCCTTTCCGAGCATATGGCGCTCGCCTAAAAGCTTGGCAAGATTAGCGGCGGCCTCCTTGATGCCATCCTTATCCTTCCCAGCGATAGACTGTAACAAGGCCTGCGCTAATTGTCCGCTGCTTATCTTCATATTATTTGAGGATCTTCCCTATCAATTCCTGGTCAGCCTGGCTATCCATCTTCTCCTTGAGGAATTTTTCCAGCGAAAGGGTGACCAGTGAAGCGACTTCAGTTTTCATCTCCCTGAGCGTCTTGGCTTTTTCGACCGCTATCTTTTCTTTCTCGGCATTGATTATCTGTCCGATTTCCTCCTTAGCTTTAGCTATCATATCCTGCTTCCTAGCCTCGCCGGCAGACTTCGCTTCTTCTAGGACGGCTTGGGCAGCCTGCCTGGCTTCCGCCACTATTTCTTCCTTACGGACATTAGTTTCCGCTAATTTCTTCTCTATCTCATCAGCATCCTTAAGGCTCTTATCGATCTTGTCAGTCCTCTCGCCCATCACCTTGAATAGCGGCTTGAAGGCGAAGAAGTACAAAACGGCAAATACGATACCGAAATTGACCGCTTGGGCGATTAGCAGCTTCAGGTCGAGATGGAAAGTTGAGACTAAGGAATCCATATGGTTCTTGTGTTATTAAACTAATGATGATCTGGCCGCTGCCTCCCGGACGGGAAGCAGTGCGTCAGATCACTATTTGATGCTAAAAGCGATGACGAGGGCGTAGATGGCTACGGCTTCCGCAAAAGCGGCAGCCAGAAGCATCGGGACCAGTATCTTGCCGGCCGATTCCGGATTGCGACCGATCGATTCCATGGCTTTGGTACCGATCATGCCGATGCTAAGCGCCGGAGCGATAGAACCAATGGCGATGGCCAAGGCTTTAGCTAACATTACGTTTTCCATAATTATTCTTGCCGGAGGCTTGGCAGAAAATTCAGACAAGCGCAGCTTTATTATATATATTAATCAATGCTCTTCTGCGGTAGTGGCGATAGTCAGATATGTAAGGATCAACATCGCGAATATCAAGGCTTGTATCAGGCCCACGATTATCTCCAGGAACATGAAGGGTATGGGAACGGCAAAAGATATCAAAGCGGCCATCGAAGCGAGCAGGACTTCGCCAGCGAAGATGTTGCCAAAAAGACGGAACGATAG
>CAZSAA010000039.1:0-6128 GCA_964604915.1 uncultured Gammaproteobacteria bacterium | reverse complement strand
AAGCGCATGATGCGTACACCTTGGGTATCACGCCCGAGAATGCTGACCGACTTGAATGGCAGGCGGATGACCTGGCCCTTATCAGAAATAATGATCAAATCTCGATCTTCCATAGAAAGGGCGTTAAGCAGAAAGGCATTGGTCAGCTGACCCGTCTTATCCGTTACCTTCGCCGTTTTAATACCACTGCCGCCACGTCCCTGTACCTTATATAATTCGAAATCTGTCCGCTTGCCATAGCCGTTGGCCATGATTGTGAGAATTTCATACTTGCGTTCCTTACTCTTATCAGTCTTGGCTACACCCATCCCTATCACCCTATCTTCCTTATGCAGCCTGATGCCATATACGCCGGCCGCGGTGCGTCCCATCGAACGGACATCGGTTTCCTTGAAACGGATAGCCTGACCTTGAGCGGTAACTAGATGGATATGGTCGCTGCCGGAAGTCGGTTTAGCCCAGATCAGCTTATCATCGTCATTTATCTTGATGGCGATGAGGCCGTTGCGGCGGACATTACTGAATTCAGTCAGCTTCACTTTCTTCACTAATCCCTTTTCGGTCACGAAGAACAGATATTCGCTAGCGACCAGCTTGTCGATAGGGAGGACGGAGGTAACTTTCTCGCCGCCGGTAAGCTGGAGGAAATTGACGATCGGAGTGCCTTTGGCGACACGCGATGCCTGCGGTATCTCATAGCCCTTGAGCTGGAATACCCGACCCTTAGTAGTGAAAAATAGCATGTCGCTATGAGTGAAGGTGGTGAACATGAACTCGACCGAATCTTCTTCCTTAGTAGTGAGTCCCATCACGCCCTTGCCGCCTCTAGCCTGAACCTTGAAAGTATCTGGTTCGAGACGCTTGATATAGCCATCCCTGGTCATCATGACCATTGCTTCCTCGTTCGGAACCACGTCTTCCATGTTGAATTCTTTGACGCCGTGCGCTATGACTTGGGTCTTGCGCTCGTCGCCGAATTTCTCGACCAAGGCATCCAGTTCTTCTTTGATTATCTTTCTCATTTTGGCGACAGAAGCGAGGATGCTCTCGAGCTCCTTGATGAGTGCCTTCTTTTCCTTGAGTTCATCTTCGATCTTCTGCTGTTCCAAGTTGGCCAGGCTTTGTAATCTCATCTCTAAAATCGCGATCGCTTGGCGTTCAGATAACTTGAACTTCTTCATCAAGCCGGCTTTAGCGACCTCCTTGTCTTTAGAGGCCTTGATCAGGGCGATAACGGCATCGATATTCTCTAGCGCGATCATCAAACCTTCCAGTATGTGTGCCCTATCCAACGCCTTATCGAGGTCATACTGGGTACGGCGACGGACCACTTCCTCGCGATGCTTGATATATTCTTCCAGCACCATCTTAAGGGTGAGGACGCGAGGCTGCAATCCGTCTACCAGCGCCAACATGTTCACGTGGAAGGTGCCTTGGAGCTGGGTATTCTTGTATAGGAAATTGAGGATTTTCTTGGGATAGGCGTCTTTCTTGAGGTCCAAAACGACGCGCACGCCGTCCTTATCAGATTCGTCGCGCAGATTCTTGATCCCTTCCAGCTTCTTGTCTTTTACCAAATCGGCGATCTTCTCGACCAGAGAAGACTTATTGACCTGGTACGGTACTTCAGTGATGACGATCTGGAAATCACCGCCTTTATTCTCGACAATCTCCGCCTGGCCGCGCATCACGATACCGCCTTTGCCGGTGGCATAGGCAGCGGTGATGTCCTTCTTGTTATATATTACGCCGCCAGTCGGGAAATCCGGACCTTTGACGAATTCCATCAGATCTTCAGTAGTCGCTTCTGGATTATCCAGTAGGTGGTCTATCGCCGCCCCAAGTTCTCTTAGATTATGAGGAGGGATGTTAGTGGCCATGCCGACAGCGATACCCATGGTACCGTTAAGGAGGAGGTTGGGGAGCTTCGCCGGCAAAACTTTAGGCTCCTGATGCGAGCCGTCAAAGTTAGGGATGAAGTCCACCGTACCCTTGTCAATATCAAAAAGCATTTCTTCGGCTACGCTGGCTAATTTTGCTTCTGTATTATGATTGACGAAGCCATTAGCGATGAATGAATGGCAAGTGCTATCGACTTTAACCGAATATACTTCTTCCTTAAGTGTGAGGCGTTCTACCTTCTTCACCTTATTGAAGAAAAACCTAGTCTCGAGCAGCCAATCGACGATGTTAAGGTCGACTGAGCCGAGTATCCGCCCTAACTTAGCCCGATTCTTCTCCAGGCTATTATAACGATCGAGATTATTATGGGAAGTGAAAGAAGAACGGTAGTTATCACGCAGATAATCGTTGAGGAGAGGTATGAAGTCGGTGTTGCTCAAACGGGTGGCATTGAGCTCGGACACCTTGTCCAAGACGGAGCGTTTCCGGAGCGACCAAAAACCGATTTCCTGACGGAATCGCTGGATGTTAGAAATACCGCCGACCACCAGCTTATAGCAAGAATTGCGTTTGTCCTGGAATGGCATATTCGTAATGACGCCGAAATCCAGCAAGACTACCTTGAGTTGACGGATAAGCTGAAGGCTTTTGGAGTGATAGGCTAGTTCCATTGTCTTGCCACCATGACGTTTGTCGGTCAGGCAACTAACCGAGCCATCTCCTTCAAATAAGGCGGACAAGAATTGGCGTACCGTTTCCTTCTTCGACGCTAAGACCGCCTGAGGGATGACTTTCTTATCGGATTTTTCCAAGGACAGGCCGAGATTGCTTAGGAACGCTACGACCTGCTGCTGATATATGCTAAGTTCGAAACAATCACCCTTTATTTTCCTTTCATACAACTTTATTCCCGGGAACTCGCGGAGAAGATTGTCCTTGACTTGGTTATAGAAATCAAGATCGGAATTATTAAAAGATATCTGGCCGCGGCTATAACTACCCTCCGAAACCAAAGCGCCGAGCAAGAAAGCCAAGCGGGTATTCATCTTCTTGGGAAGCGGAATAACTGATTGACGGGCTTTCTTGAGCGGATGATATCCCATCAAGGAGGGCTCTGCCTGCGCGAACAGGCCGATACCACGATTGATAAGGAGATAATCGTCTTCAGAGATATCAGCCAAAGTCTTCCAAGCGATAGTGGGTCGTCCGAAAGCGTCTTTTTCCCAGACCATCAGCGGATGGTTATACGAACCACGTATCTGATAACCTTGTTCCGTCTCTACGCTGATTATATTATGCCGACCGGAATTGAAGAACTTGCTAGCCTTCTTTATTTCTCCGCGATAGTTCAAGACTTTCAAGTTGATATTCGCCTCTTCCTTCGAGGAAATAGACGATATCGGCACGATACCTTTAGAGGTGAGCACTAAAGTATCACCCGTAACGCAATAGCGCATCGCCGCCGCTCCATCGCCATCCATGGAACCGAAATTTCCCTGCCCGCGAACCAAGGGATAGCGCATCGCGAAGTCTTGGGCCATGCGGACCATGGAATCGTATACGGCGCTATCGCCATGCGGATGGTATTTACCCAGCACTTCGCCGACAACCGTGGCGGATTTTCTAAACTTTCCAGTCGAACGGAGACCGACGCTCCACATCGCGTATAATATGCGGCGATGGACCGGCTTCAAGCCGTCGCGCACGTCCGGCAAGGCACGGGAAACGATGACGCTCATCGCGTAGTCGAGATATGATTGGCTCATCTCACCGATAATCGGCTGTTCGAGGACAGTGCCGATATCCTGGAGCTTGTTCTTTTCTGGATTCTTGTTCTCTTCTTTCATATTAGTATACTAATTCCGTTATTCCTTCACAGCCAGGCGGTATCTGGCAGACTGGTGCTTGGCCGATAGTCGGCATGCAATTGACATAGGCTGGACAGGCACTTGAACTGGCCGGCAAAGCGGCTTCTACACTGGTAGTGGCGGTAGTACTGGCGATCGCTTCGGAACTCGTGGCTTCTTCATTTTGCTTAGTAGCACGGATGAGCTCTTGAGCGAGTAATTCTCCCTTGCCTTTCATGATGGCCTGAGACAACTGCTTATCAATATCACCAGATTTGTCACCTATATTATCTAGATTATCTTCGAAGGCCGCCTTGATATCGTTCCAGACCTGAGCTTCAGGCGAAGACCCAGCTTGGTCACGGAAGACTTGGCGCATGTTAAGAGACCAGATCGAAAGCAGCCCGACCATGAGGACGATGACCACTATTTTCATTATCAATGACTTCTTCTCCTGTCCCTCCATATATTCAAGCTATTCCTTCAGGCCATCAAGATTGACGTCATAAAGGATATGTTCGGAAATAAGGCGATAATTAAGGATCTCTTCCGGCTTGAACCAGATTTCCATTTCCCGCTGTGCCTCTTCCGGCTTATCAGAACAATGGACTAGATTGCGGACGGCGCGAGCGTCGAAGTTAGCTAAGTCAAAAGAATCGATGGTTAGGTCGCCGCGAATAGTGCCCACGTCAGAGGTAGTCGGTTCGGTGCCGCCTACTAATTTCTTGACGACCGCTACTGCCTGGTTACCTTCGATAACCATTGGCACGACCGGACTGCAGGTCATGAAGGTCACGAGGGCGCGGACGATATCCTTACCATACTCGATTGCCTCCTTCTCTACCGGCAAGCCAGCTGTTTGGAGATTCTCGACATATTTAGCACCCTTCTCAGCGAACCACTTCTCATCCTTATTATAGTGAGTCCAGCATTGTTCCTCGGTGGCCATGACCATCTTGAGAGCAGCAACCTTGAGGCCGGTCTGTTCGAAACGTTTAATAAGCTCGCCGATGAGGCCGCGTTGGATGGCGTCCGGCTTGAGGATTACTAAACTTCGCTCTTTCTTTGGGTGTTCCATATTTTTCTTACCTTAAATACACTTATCATTCGATATGTATTCTTTTATCTTAATTAATTATTATACTTCAGGATTATAAGCTCCATGTCCTCCTGTGGCAAATCACGCTTGGAAATCTTGAGCTTCTCTTCATAGCTAGGCTCGAGACCCATTTCCTTAATGAATTTCTCCACCGGATCGAGATCCGGCTTTATGCCCGGCAATTGGTAGTGCATGGGGATGATGATGCGCGGTTCGATCTGAGAAACCACTTCGACCGCCTTCTTGGCGTCCAAAGTATAGGTGCCGCCCACCGGAATCATTAAGATATCCGTTCCGGCTAGCTTTTCTAACTGTTCACTGGTAAGGACGGTGCCTAGATCGCCTAGATGGGTAATGGAGATGTCATCCATCTCTATCCTATATATTATATTACTCCCCCGCTCCTGGCCCTCCTTATCATCATGATATGAATCGATACCCTGGACGAGCACACCCTTAATGTCATATTCGCCAGCGCAATTGATAACCGCCGGAGTGCCACGCAACCCCGCTACGTTATTATGATCGTAGTGGTCATGGGAAACGGTAATGATATTAGCCTCGAAATTAGAAAGCTTGAGACCGAGTTCCTTGGAGTATGGATCAGTAGCGACGGTGATGCCGTCAGCTGTGGTTTTGTCCTGAATCTTGAAGCAAGAATGTCCCTGCCAAGTGATAATCATAAGGTTAAACAATAAAAAAGGCACCAATGACCTTAATTTTATTATATCAGACTAACCGGCCGAGGTCAATTTAGAAAAGTCCGTTTTCCAGAAAGGCCGACCGCAGAAGGATTGCCACGTCTCGTTTCGATTCGGCTCTTATCGGATTGGCAACCTTCTCTAAAACCCCTTGTATTCATTGATTAAAATCAGTTATATCCACCTCTTGACATGATTTATGAAATGATATATCATAGCAACAGTTGAAATACAACAAGTTAAAAAGCATAAAACAAGATATAAAAAAATATCTGTGTTTTTTTCTTGTCGTATTGAGCACATTGACAATGTGAGGTTAAAAAAATATTTTGATGTAAATTGGCATCAATTCGGATAACAAAAAATAAATCAAAAACAAAACCAAGTTCTTTTGATCTTGGATTGAATAATCTTATAAGAGAGTTTGATCCTGGCTCAGGATGAACGCTGGCGGCGTGCCTAAGGCATGCAAGTCGAATGCCTGTAGCAATACAGACATGGCAAACGGGAGAGTAACACATTGATAACCTACCTCGAAGACGGGGATAACCTTGCGAAAGCGAGAATAATACCCGATAG
>CAZSAA010000038.1:0-6615 GCA_964604915.1 uncultured Gammaproteobacteria bacterium | reverse complement strand
TTTAGGTTAGTTGATTAGAGCCGTATCCAGGGGGATACGGCTTTTTCTTGCCATTTTCCTCATTGACATATACAAACAAAAATTGTAGTATTGAAGACTCTGTATCCACTTGAGTATTACCTTAAAAACTAAATAATATGGAAAAAAATGCGATTGACCCAGAAATGAAGAAAACTGGGAATGCAAAAGGAATGGCTTTGATTGGCCTATTGAGCCTCCTAACTTCTATCCTAGTCATCTTCGGCCCCCTACTCTCAGGCATACTAGCCGGAATGGCGGACAAGAAACGAGAGGGTTTGGTGAGACCCCACTCCCTGCCTATGGCCGCCCTGATCGGCTGCGTCATCGGCACCTTAATCTTTTTCAACTCTGATTGGACCTTGAAGGCGAGGGTGATAATACTATCCGCTAACCTCCTCGGACTTTTGCTGGGCATCGCTGGCAGTTATATCAGGAACAAAAAAATAATTGAAGACTGATGTGCAAATTCTGTCCACCCGAACTGGACCAGAAGCTGGTCTTGTTCGAAACTAGGTATTGCCGTCTCTTGGCTAACTACTTCCCGATGGGAAAGATTGCCCTGTTGATAGCACCGAAGAGCCATGTATGTTGTTTGAATGAACTGTATATAAGCGAGCAGACCGATATGATAAGCCTCATCTCGCTTACCATCAAGCAATTAAAGTATAGTAACGGTGAAACGGACTTTAACGGCTTCTTCAACGAAGGATCGCTAGCCGGCCAAACTATCGAGCACTTTCACTTCCATCTTGTCGTCCGCGCGGAAGGCGACGGCGTCGAGAACTTCAAACGGCTCAAGAAAAAAGTGGCGATAACGGCCACGGAGCTAAGGAAGATAAAGAAGATGTTATAAAAGGAACCAATCTGGTTCCTTTTTTCTTCTTCAAGTTAAGACTATATAAAATTATTTCAAAAATTTAGTTAGTTCTCTCTTCAATTTAGGTAAGCCAACCTTAGCCGTATCCCATGCATAATTCAAATCAACGTCAAAATATTCATGCACTACGATATCTCGCATACCGGCAATATTACGCCAAGGGATATTAGTATTACTCTTACGAACACCAATCGGAATGTTCTTAACCGCTTCTCCAATAATACCGATACGCCGGATAACTGCGTCTTGTTTCTCTATATTTTTCAAAAATTCTTTTTTAGTTACACCATTAATATGACTCTCGACGATTTCGATGCTTTCCAAAATATGATTAATAAAGATTAAATGACTCTTGCTCATATCACTTTAATCAAATCTTTCATGATATATACTTTAAGGGTCGGTTTCAAAGCGTTCTTGGTTACCACATCTGCCTTCCTGCCCATAGCATCCTCCACGGCAAACTTTAGTCCAGCCAGATCAAAGAGTGTCTTACCCCTCCCTAAATCCACCAACAAGTCGATGTCGCTCTTGGCGGTAGCCTCACCACGCGCAAAAGACCCGAACAAACTGGCGCTTTTTACCCCTTGCTGGCGCAAAACTTTTTTCAATTTAGCCAATTGTACTTTATCCATATATCCATACTTATATTATATATTTTAAGGCATCTTGAATAAAAAATCAATTTGATGTTCAAATAAAAAGGAGCCTCTATTGAGCAGGCCCCTTAATGTACAACTCCTCCAAAAAAACGAAAAATTAAAAAAACCGAAAACAGAAAACAGAAAACTAAACTTACGCTATTATCATTATACCCTAAAACTTCCTAAAACGCAACATCCGGCGAAAAAAAGGCTAAATATAGGAAATAGGCTAGAGCCAAATTCTCCAGCATCAACAAAGGGATGCCGATCAGAAAATACCACTTCCGCGTCTTGTGCCGGAAGGCGAACATAGCGGCATATACGCCGAAACTACCCATCGCCGCGGCCAGGAAGAATATCTTCCCTTCCGACAAACGCCTAGACTCCGGATTCCCCGCCTTTACCTTATCGAAATACATGACCAGGAAGGCATAGATGTTTATCGCCGCGATAATGCCGATGATATATTCCATATACGGATATTATAGCCGGGAAAGCCGGATAATGCTATGCATGCATAGTCATATAAGTAGTGTACAAAAAAGCTTCCCTGCAAGGAAGCTATATTTATAGAAGGTCAAAAGGATATATCCTTTCGCTTATTTCCTGGAACACTTCCAGGATGGCATAACCTACGCTGGCGATCGCTACCGCGATAAGGGTAGCGCCAAGAAGAATAGCCATCAGGGTGAAGGCATCTTCACCCACATCATGCCAAGAAAAATGATTTTCCGTCTTCATAATTTCCCTCCTTTTTTATTATTTATATATAAACGAACTATAACCCAATCTATATATAAAGAATACCACAATATCTGAATAATAGTCAAAAAAATATTTAACCAAAAATACACAGAACTTGAAAAAGCAGCTCCGCGATGAAGCTGCTTTGTCAACGCTTTTTCACCTATATCCTATATACCTGATAATTCCTGTACGAATTCGATATCCTTGTCACCGCGCCCGGATAAGTTAACTATTATCACGGTTTCTTTTGTCATGAACGGGGCTAATTTCACTGCTTGAGCCAGAGCGTGAGCGCTCTCCAAGGCCGGAATTATTCCTTCGGTTCGGGATAACTCATGGAAAGCGGATAAAGCTTCCTCGTCCAATATGGTTACATATTCCACTCGGCTCCTCTCGTGTAAGTCAGCATGAACAGGACCGACTCCAGGATAGTCTAGACCAGAAGCGATGGAGTATACTGGAGCTGGATTACCTTCGCTATCCTGCAGGAGATAAGTGAACATGCCATGTATATTACCAGGCTGTCCCATACTAATAGTGGCGGCATGCTTGCCGAACTCCAACCCCTTGCCAGCCGGCTCAACCCCGATCATCCTTACTCCTGGATCATCCAAGAATTCATGGAAGAGGCCGATGGCGTTAGAGCCGCCGCCGACACAAGCTATCAGATAATCAGGTAACTTGCCCTCTTTATCTAAAATCTGTGCCCTCGCTTCCCGTCCGATTACCGATTGGAAATCCCGTACCATTTTCGGGAAAGGATGCGGCCCGACTACCGAGCCGATCCCGAAGAATATCTCTCCAGGATTACGAACGAATTCTTGGAAAGCGCTATCTACCGCCTCCTTCAAGGATTTTCCTCCTGCCGTTACCGGCACTATCTTCGCTCCGAGCATCTTCATCCTAGCGACGTTGGAAGCCTGTTTGCATATATCTATCTCTCCCATATGGATCTCGCATTCCAAGCCAACTAGAGCGGCAGCAGTAGCTAGAGCCACGCCATGCTGGCCAGCTCCCGTTTCGGCAAGCAACTTCTTCTTCCCCATCCTCTTAGCCAAGAGAGCCTCCCCTATCGTATGGTTTATCTTATGTGCTCCGGTATGATTAAGGTCTTCTCGCTTGAGATATATCTTCGCTCCGCCCAGCTTACGGCTGAGACTGCGAGCGAGATATAGCGACGAAGGACGTCCGACATAATCACGCAGGAGAGTTTCATATTCTTCGCGGAAAGCCGGATCAACCTGCGCCTCCGCATACGCAGCCTCTATCGCTTCGAATTCAGCTTCAAGCCCAGGATCGATTTGCCGACCCCCATAAAGACCGAAATACCCCGAAGATCCTGGTAAAGATTTTAATGAATTGTTTTTCATATAATTGATGATTTAAGAGTTAATTAAGTGAAACCATAGTGACGCCGTATGGCACGGAAAACCAGCCCTGGTCGCCAGAGTTCAGTGGAACGATTGTGGAAATAGCGACGGATTATCATACGAAGAAATGGGTTAGGAAATAAAAAAGCCGCCCTTGACGGATAAGCCGAGGACAGCTGGAATGATGATTATATATCTAAACGAAATCCGCTACCCAAGGCTATGGGCAGCCCACCAGATCTTCTTGGAATTGTTCCGGAAAACATTATGCATATAAAAAAATAATAACATGTAATTTAGCATCGGTCAAACGAAGATTCTTTGGCAAATCGGCTATAGCATCAGCTTTTCCGCTTCGGCGTATACGCGATCAAGCTCATCGATGATGGGATTATCCAGTTTGGTGCGGAGGAATTTAGAAATCTCCTGATATAACCATAGTTTCTTATTTTTGGGCGAATTGAAATGCTGCCACATCGATTCTCCAGCCTGGCGGTATAGAGCCATCATCGACTCGAGGTTATGGATCTTGTCGGCCGCGCAGACCATGAGTGATTCCTTTCGGTCATATTCCAAAGCAGTCAGGTATTTAACCTTCCTTTCTTCCCAGGTGGATTTAGGATCAATTTCCTCTTCCCCGTAATCGCGGTCTTCGCTTACGCCCTTGACGATGTCAGCGACGTTAGCGCCGGCATCACGCACCAGATCCTGATAATAGTATTCCTCTACATCTTCAAGGACGTCATGGAGCAAACCGGCGATGATAGTATCCTCATCGTCGGTATAGCCGCCAAGTATCCAAGCTACGGCGAAAGGATGGCTGATATATGGCAGATTTCCTTCCGCCTTGCGCATCTGCCCGTGATGCAATCGGCTAGCCAAGTTTATTGCTTCTCTGATCTTAGGAGTGAGTTTCATATGGTTATAGACTATATCAATATGCTAGCATGGATAGGGAGGGATTGACTATCCCATCAATTGGCCTAATTTCCTGACCGTGTTGACGTTCCGGACTGTAACATTCCTATATAACAGTGTCCCAACCAGCTTACTCATGCCGCTTCGGCCATAATCCTTCACTAGCAGGTTCCAGATGAGAGCGCCAGAAACGTATATGACCTTGTCTATACCGTCTACCAGCTTGACGAGCTTTAGCGAGTCCTTGTTGTCGTACTCATCCCAGAGGAAGAGGACATCGGTCTTCTGCTTCCCGTCATTCTGCCAATCAGCTGGGATCGCCTTGACCAACTTCCGGATGCTCCGGCTATCGCGGACTATCATCTGGATATCGAAAGGGAAATTTTCTTTGAGAATAGACTTGATAGCCGCGACCACCTCATCCTTATCATCCGGACCGCTAAAGATCACGTTGCCGCTATTTATATAGGTAGAGACATCGCTGAAACCAGCAGTCTCGAAGATTTCCTTGAGCTTTTTCATCTCTACCCGATTATTCCCGCCGACGTTTACGCCGCGCAAGAGGGCTAAGTATCTTTTCATAGGTTATATTTTAGCTAAGATATTATACCAATTTATCCGGAGTTTTCCTATATAGCAAAAGACCGCTCTGATGCGAGCGGACTTTGCATGATTCCTGCTTTATTGGCGTTTTTCCATCTCCCCTTCCTTCCTTTTCTTGTCCTCCCTGACGCCCAGATAGATAGCGCCGCCAGCCAGGGCAAGGAAGGCTAACACGGCGAGAGATAACATGATGATAGACATAGGATTGGTTAGTTAAAGCGCTTATTGTATTATAAAGTTAATACCAGCAGATTTCCGCTTCCTCGCCGATCTTCTCCGCCAGATAATCTTCCACTTCCCCTATCCCCCCTATCATATCGATCAAGCCGTTCTCCAGGGCTAACTGGCCCGGCCAGGATGATCCATCCGCCAGATCGCGCACATTGCCTTCTTCCAGTCCGCGATTAGCGGCTACCTGGGCGATGAAATTATCGTTAGCAATGCTTATATCCCTCAGGAACAAAGCGCGTTCTTCGGCGGTGAGCGGCTTATCCGGGTCACCGTAATCTTTGAATTTGCCCGTGCTCAAGGAATTGTATGTGAGGCCGTCTTCCGCATTTTGCTGGGAATAGTCCAGGTATGACATGCTCACCCCGATACTGCCTACATCCGACAAGGCGGAAGCGAAGATGATATCCGCGCCGGTAGCGACCCAATATGCCGCGGAAGTACCTGCCGTCCTTATCATCGCCACCACCGGCTTATGGATTTCCTTCAAGGCGTTAGCGACTTCCTCAGCCGCTACCCCGTTGCCCCCATATGAATCTATCTCCAAGAGGATGGCTTTGATAGCCTCATCTTTTTCTGCTTCCTGGATATACCAGCGGATATCGTCCGAGGAAGACTGGTCAACTGCAGCCATGCCGCTAGAGTCCAAGTTCTCAGGAGAGATATAGGTGACTAATTCGCCATGAAGCTCTATACCGTATACGTTACAAGCCCCTTCTTCCTCATTTCCATCTGATCCAAAAGCGGCATAGTCACCCCAGCCGAACCGGTATTCCATCTCATCCTTCACAGTGATGACGGAAGCGGCCAGGAGGATGAGGATGGCCACGGCATATCCGATATGCTTGAAAGTCGACCCCTTCCAATGGAGAGGATTCAGCTTGGAATAGTCGATGCGGAAGGAAGATATCTTGGTGTGCATCAACCGGTTGAAGGCGTTTGGCATAATATTAATAAGTAATATATAATTAACGCTTATTAACTAATCTATAATATGCTTGTTCGACAAGACGAAAAATATAGTTTAAATCATCTAATTTTTTAAGTATAACCTCTGTTTCTCCGCCACCATGATGACCAATATTGGTAACATCGCGTGATATATTTCTGGGGTCATCCAAGTCTTTTTTATTAATAGCAAGGTGAATTTTAATCTGAGACTGTTGTGTGTGAATGTATACAAAAGCATTTTTTAGCCTATACGACA
>CAZSAA010000037.1:1601-6875 GCA_964604915.1 uncultured Gammaproteobacteria bacterium | reverse complement strand
GTTTAGAAACCGCCAAATATATTTACAAGTGTTCTACTTCAGATGAGAATCTGCCTTTTATAGTTAATCTTTTTTTGAATATTAAAAACTAAATATAAAGGAGGAATTAAAATGAAAATTTTGTTGGCCATGTTATTTGCTTTGATAGATGGAAATTGTTTTGCTGGGGGTATCAAAGAAAATGGGAGTGCATATTTAATCTTGTTTCTCTTGCTCTCACTTGTTTCAATGATATTATCGCGTGCCCGAATTTTTAGCAGGAAAAGGATTGCCATAGACGATATTACAACCGGTCTAGCTGCTGCCGCCGCCGTGCTTGTATTGGCTGGATATATAATCTGTTTCGACATTTCTCTTTTTACTTATATTGTCGGAATATCCGCTACCCTATCGGCCTGCTTGGCTGCTTGGGCCGCTGTTTTGAATCTACGTAAATTCTATGGGATTTCTGTGGCAGTATACTACGCGTTTATGTTGTTGATAGTCATTTCGGTATTCATTTAAAAAATTTAGCTCTGGGAAAACCTCAGAGTTTTTTATTGGTGTTCCTGGTACCTTGCATTAAAAGGTAGCTGGTGGTATAATGGTGGCATAAGTATTAAATTATGAATGACAGAGAAGGGAACAATCTGGATAATGCCCAAGCGCAGATGCGTAAGGGCATCCTGGAATATGGTATCTTGCTGGTAATCTCGCAGAGCAAGGCCTATGCCTCGGATATTCTAAAGATCCTCAAGAAGTCCGACCTTATCGTCGTGGAGGGTACGCTATATCCGCTGCTCTCGCGCTTGAAGAATGCCGGACTGTTGGATTATCAATGGCAGGAGTCCAAGAGCGGGCCGCCGCGCAAGTATTATTCGCTTACCGCTAAAGGACGGTTGGCGCTTAACAGTCTCGACGCCACTTGGCAGTCGCTGGCGGACTCTATCTCCGCTCTTAGGAAGAAAAAATAGACTATATAAACTATATGCATAAGACAAACGACATCACATTAGGCGGGCAGCTCTTTATCATCGAAGACGATGCCTATCGCATTCTCAATGATTATTTAGAATCTATCCGCCGCCATTTCAGCATCTCCGGCGACAGCGTCGAAGAGATTATGCCCGATATCGAGAGCGGGTTAGCCCAGCATTTCCAAGAACGGCTGGGAGAGAATAAGAAATATCTTGACCTGGGCGACGTGGAAGCGGTCATCAAGGAGATGGGTACGGTTGATGATTTCCAAGAGAAGGAGGGAAAGGAGACGGAAGGGAACGAAGTTCGCAAAGGGAAGCGTCTATACCGCAATCCTGATGATGCGGTGATAGGTGGCGTCTGTTCCGGCTTGGGGGGATATTTCGGGGTAGATCCAGTATTCTTCCGCATCCTCTTCGTCGTTCTGGTCCTTGTTGGCGGATCAGGCATTCTGGTTTACCTTCTTCTTTGGATCGCCGTGCCGGAAGCTCGGACGACCGCCCAGAAATTAGAAATGTCGGGCGGCGCTCTCAATCTTTTCAATCTGAGCCGTCATTTGCCTACCGCTAAAGAAGCGGGGGCTAAGGTGGAAAAAGCCTTGGAAAAGCCTATCCAGGCGGGAAAATCGCTCTTTCGTGGTTTAGGTAGGGGGTTAGCTGGTTTAGGGCGGGTAATCCGTTTCCTGCTTGGCCTCTTTATCGCTGGCTTTTCCTTATTTTGTTTTGGTGTACAGAGCTTTATAACCGCCGTCTTCGCTTTTGACCCTAATTCGCCCTATCTAAACATCCCGTTTTCTGCTTTACCCGTTTCTAACTATTATCCATTGGTAGTATCGTTATATTTCTCCCTCGCTATCCCCCTTATCTTCTGCTTCTTGCTCGGTGCGGGAATACTGCGCAAGAAATTGGGAATCAAGTTTTCCTTGTGGGGGCCGCTACTTGGTCTCTGGCTTATCGCCATGATCACCTTCGGTGTCTACGCCTTCAAGGTGGCACCCGGACTTGAGAAGTATTTCAGCGATGAGGAAACCCGGAATCAAGATGTATCGCAAGCGGCGAATATCGAAATTTCCGGCCGCTATTTCGTCACTCTCGAGAAGAGCGAATCCCCCTATATTTCTATCCAGGGCACGCCTGACGCTTTGAAGAGATTGAGGATATCTGATGAAAGCGGCCAACTGGCCATCAGTGAAGAAGAGCCGGAACATTGCGGCCTGTTCTGTCGCTATTATCCGGCTCGACTGACGATAGGGGGGCCTGATTTCCAAAATGTGACCGTTTCCGGCCGCAGTGTAGTATCTTCAGGCCGGGATTTTAGCGAAGATGCCATATCCTTGTCTTTCGCCGGCAATTCCGGCGCCAACCTCTATCTCGCCGCTTCCCAGGCAGATATCACTGCGGCTGATTACGCCCAGGTGGACGTGTTAGGAGGAAGCATCGGCCAGTTCCGCCTCAAAGTGACTGATTACGCCTATATATCTTCCTTCGACGTGCCAGCGCAAGAAGTGTCATTGCTGGTATCCGGCCAGGCCTCGGCGAAAGTGAGCGCCAGCGATAGACTGACGATAAAGACTAGCGACTGGGATGGCCGTTATAACCCCATTTTCTACCAAGGCCAGCCGTCTGTTTTTGAGGTAGAGAGCGATAGGCCAGACATGATAATTTCCGTGTCAGGTCAGTCGGAGATAGATAATTACCTATACTACCAGGATGACGGTGATATTAATTATACCTATACCTATTCCTATTAACATCTTTGAAATTATCCGCCAAGGATGCTATAATTACCCTATAATTAATTTAACATCAAACATATGAAGGGCTACGTAGCTAACATCGAGAAATTAACCATGGCTAATACCGATTTCCGTCGCGTTCTCTATACTGCGCCGCATAGCCAATTAGTCTTGATGAGTCTCATGCCGAGCGAAGAAATTGGCGAGGAGACCCATGGGGAGCTGGATCAGTTTTTCCGTATCGAGTCGGGCGTAGGCAAGGCAGTTATTGATGGCGTGGAATATGAGATCTCCGACGGCAGTGCGGTCGTCATTCCAGCCGGCACCAAGCACAACATCATCAATCAGTCGCAGGTAGAGCCGCTAAGGCTCTATACCATCTATAGTCCGGCTGATCATAAGGACGGTACCGTCCATCCGACTAAAATGGACGCTATGGAGGATAAGGGGGATCATTTCGATGGCAAATTGAGTGAATAGGCTAGCTTATATTGGAGATAGGGTCCCGGAAGGGGCCCTATTTTGAAGAAAAGTCTTGTAAACAGCGTATATAAGGGAAGAATATGGCCCTAATTGAAGCATATAGCGACAAGAGCGATGAAGAGCTAGCGAAGTTGTCCTTAGAATCGTCCGACCATTTTGCTGAACTGATCAATCGCTACGAAAGTAAGCTGCGGCGCTATCTGCGCCGCCTTTCATCGTGGAAAGACGATGATCTTGACGACGTGCTCCAAGAGGTCTTTATTTCCGCCTATCGTCACCTGGCTTCTTTTGACGAGAAATTATCCTTTTCCGCTTGGATATACCGCATCGCCCATAATCGGTTGATAAGTTCTTGGCGCAAGCGGCAGGCGCGGCCGCAAGTCGAAGAATTAGATGATCTGGCTTGGGAGAGGATCGCTGCCGATACGGAAATAGCCGAAGAAGTAGATAAGGGCCTGACGCGAGAGCGGGTGATGAAGATAATGAGCCTGATGAAACCGGAGCAGGCGGAAATAATATCCCTCAAATTTTTGGAAGGCCGCAGTTATGAGGAGATAAGCGACATTATGCGCAAACCGCTCGGTTCAGTCGCTTCGCTTATGCATCATTCGAAAAAATCCTTTAAACGCCTGTTCGAGGCGCATTATCAATATGAATAATTTCGCACAACAGATAATGGAAGACATTAAAGAGGGGAAGATAAAGCCGCTGGCTCGTTGGAAGATAGTCACCAGGAACCTCCTCTTATTGTCTTTGGCTATCCTCTTGGTATTGCTGGGAATGCTTGCTACGTCCTTTATTTTCTATACTTTTGACTATGCTGATTGGGACATCTATCGCCGCCTGCCTTGGCGCGATTTTTGGTGGGCTTTCTTAGGTTCGTTGCCCTATCTCTGGCTGGCCGTATTTATCATCTTCGCTTTCTTGGCGGCGCGCCAGTTCCGCCAGCAAGGCACCGCCTATCGCTATTCTTTAGCTTGGATCCTCGGGCCCATCATCGCCCTTAGCGTCATCGGCGGCGCCATCGCCTATTATTCCGGTTTCCAGACCGTGATGCGGGAACATATGTCGCCGCGCTTCCGTTTTTCCCGTGTCCTTTTCCCGCAAGCCCAAGCGATCTGGCAGAGTCCGGATCAAGGCCGGCTAGCTGGCGTGGTAGTGAGTAAGGAGGGTAATTTCATTATCCTTAGGGATGAGCGTGAGCGAGTCTGGCAAGTGAGGTATATCGGTTCGCAGGATATCTCTCGCCTGATCCAGAATATGAGGATAAAGATGCTGGGCCAGAAGAGCGGGGAATCCCAGTTTACCGCCACCGAGATTAGAGAATTTTTTCAGGGAATGCACGAGCCTCGTGTCATTATGTTCAAAGAGGTAATCCCCGCCATGCCGGCTGGAGAAAACCGGACGTTGGAATTCTTGCCACCACCGCTTTTCCCTTGAAGAAAAAGGGGCTATCATACGTATTAATGTTAGACACCTGGCCAAGGTTAACTAACATTAAAACATATGATGAAAGCAAAACTATTAAATATAGCCGCTATCAGCGCCTTAGTGCTGGGAGCGGGCGCCGGTACGGCCTTAGCGAGCGCTAACGGCCTATCCACGGGGATATTCAATAATCTTAGGGGGCAGAAGCCAGATATCCAGATCAGTCTAGGATTAGGCGCCGACCTCAAGGCCGCTTTAGAAGCGGGCGATTATGAGGCCTGGGTAGCCGCTTTAGGCGACAAGGAGCATGTGCTTAGCAGTATCATCAATGAAGATAATTTCGACCGCTACGCCGAGGCGTGGCGCTTGAAGCAAGCGGGCGATCACGAAGCCGCAGCCGCTATTTATGAAGAGTTAGGCTTGAAAGGCGGAGTAGGCATGGTAAAAGGCACGATGAATATGGATGTCGAGACCAGAGCTAAGATGGAAGCGGCGATCGAGAATACGGATTATGCCGCTTGGAAGGAATTAGTCGGCGATAAAGGAGCTTGGATCGAAAAAATAACGGCGGATAACTTCAGTCGCTATGCCGAAGCCTGGCGCTTGGATCACGACGGCGATCACGAAGCAGCTCAAGCTATATACGCAGAGCTAGGGCTCGATAATATGGG
>CAZSAA010000037.1:0-1501 GCA_964604915.1 uncultured Gammaproteobacteria bacterium | reverse complement strand
CAAGTTGGCCTGGGAATCGGTGCTAACGCCGGTCTCAAGCTAGGCTTGATGGGTGGCAGTCGCCATTGATCATTAAAGGTATCGCTATAAGGCTATCAATAGGGTAGTCCATATAGGAATGATAAAGCCGGATATGGGGCATCCGGCTTTATCTTATTCACTTTTTTTAGCTTCGATGTTATAATCTCCTTATTAGGCGCTAAAAAAGATATGGATCACAACTTCAACTTCTGGAGGCGAGCGATAAACATCTGGACGGTCATCTTCTTCTTCCTCATCATCCTGGATTTTATCAGCGATAATGAATATAACGATTGGCTCAATCTCATTTCCGTGGTCTATATCGCCCTGCTGGCGGTCTATGCTGGCCATAAGGAATTCAGCCGCTGGTATGATAAACATAAGGGTCAGCATCCGGGGGAGATATTTGTCGCTTTGTGGTCCGCTCTTTTTTTTGTACTTATCGGTTTAGATTTCATATTAAATAAGCCTTATATCCTGCCTGATTCGGTTGCCTCTGCTTTCATTGCCGTGCTCACCATCCTGGTGATTACGGCTCAATCAAAGCAGTTGTACGATGTCCGGCGGAGCGGGGTAAAAACTAATAAAAAAAGATATGCCAAGCAAAAAAAAGGAAAATCCTAAAGTAGAGCAGTTCAAGATCTATGGCTATGAACTATTGGCCAAGGTCAAGGAGCTCATTAAGAAGGGCAACATCGAACGCCTTATCATCAAGAATGAGAAGGGTAAGACTGTCGTGGAAGTGCCGATGACCGTCGCTTTCGTCGGTGCAGTCGCCGCTCCGATGATCGCGGCTATCGGCGCGGTCGCCGCCTTGCTTAACAAATGTACGCTTGAGGTGGTACGGAAGAAATAGCTTTCCGATAATTTAGGGAAAAAGAGGGGTTTTTGCCCCTCTTTTGGTATCCATGCTATAATCTATCCATGTTCAGTATCTATAAAATATCCACTATATTGCTATCAGCCGTGCTTCTTACGTCCCTTTTCCCTGTGTCCGCCAAAGCACAGTCAGAACCGGATACCTTGATTGTGCGCGCTCGCGTTTTAGAGATAATCCGGGAAGAGGTGAAGGACGGTGACAACGGCCAGGATATCCGGCAGCAGGACCTGTCTTTGGAGATCCTGGAAGGGGAAGAGAAGGGTAGTATCGTTACTTATTATGGCATTAATCCAGTTACGCCGATTTCTTCTTCCATCTATCGTCCGGGACAGAAGGTGCTAGTGGCGGTGAGCGAAGATAACGAGGGGAATCGCCTTTATTTCGTTACTGATGCTATCCGTACGCCAGCTCTATTTTTGCTTTTCTTTCTTTTTTTGGGCGCCCTGTTTATCGTAGGAGGAGGAAAACGTAGCTTGAGAGCGGTGCTTAGCTTGATTATCAGTGCCCTGGTTATCGTCTATATCATGGCGCCCCTTATCCTTAGCGGTACCAGCCCTATTGTTACTACCTTAGCTGGTTCTTTCCTATTGCTACTTGTCG
>CAZSAA010000036.1:0-6911 GCA_964604915.1 uncultured Gammaproteobacteria bacterium | reverse complement strand
CTGTTACTTTTTCCCTAGATCTGCGTTATAATATAACTATACGAACAATAATCATTAACGAAGATATGAACAACAAAATTATCGTTTCCAGCCTAGTACTGGCCCTAGGGATAGCCGCTTCCGCTTGGATTATCGGCCATACCCTCCTTAACATCAAAAGCTTGGATGACACCGTGTCGGTTTCCGGTTCAGCCAAGGTGGCCGTCACCTCGGATTCCGCCAAATGGCACGGCAGTTTCTCTCGCGATGCCTATGAAGACCAACTCAAGGATGGCTATGTTAGGATGGCCGCTGACGAAAAGGCCGTCAAGGAATTCTTAACTTCCCAAGGCATAAAAAGCGAAGAGGTGGAAATATCCCCCATCTTCGTCAATGAAATCTATAAATACGATAAGGAAATTTCTGGCCCGACTGAATATAATCTTATCCAGACTATCGAAGTCAAGTCCAGCGAACCGGAAAAACTCAAGGAAATCGCAAAAAATGCACAGCAGTTAGCAGAAAAGGGGGTAATATTTTCTCCAAGCGCCGTCGAATACTACTATTCGGGCCTAGCCGAAGCCAGGGTTTCCCTCCTACCTGATGCGATTAAGGACGCTAAGGCCCGAGCTGAAGCCATCGCTTCGAGCAGCGGCCAAGCCATTGGCTCCGTCCAAGGGGTGACGATGGGCGTCGTCCAAGTGATGCAAGCTGGTTCCATTGATATAGACGACTACGGCATCTACGACACTTCCAGCATTGATAAGGAGATAATGGTGACAGTCAAGGCAACTTTCAGTCTGAAATAGCCCATATAACTCTAATCTAACTAAGCGAACATCAAAAGCGAGTCCCTTCCAGGACTCGCTTTTTTATATTCTTACATTATACCGACCGGCTATTTTCCGCTGAGTTCCTTAGCTTCAATTGCGGCGAGCAATTCCCTTCTCAGCTTATCCATCAATTTAGGGTCGCTCTTCAGGGTTTGCTTCGCGACTTCCCGACCAACGCCGAGCTTGATGTCGCCGAAGGAATATGAGGCGCCGCTCTTCTTAACTACCCCATTCTCGACGCCAGTATCGATTAGATCACCGGCAACTGAAATTCCCTCGTTATACATGATATCGAATTCGCAAGATTTAAACGGAGCGGCCACTTTATTCTTCACCACCTTAGCCTTGACGCGATTGCCAAGGATTTTCTCCCCCTGCTTGATCTGGGCACTACGACGGACTTCAATCCGGATCGAGGAATAGAACTTCAGAGCATTGCCGCCGGAAGTAGTCTCCGGATTGCCGAAGATAATCCCTATCTTATTGCGAATCTGGTTAATGAACACTACCACGCAATGGGATTTAGAAATGGCGCCAGTGAGCTTACGTAAAGCTTGGCTCATCAGCCTGGCCTGCAGCCCCATATGCTGATCACCCATATCGCCTTCGATCTCTTTCTGGGGAACCAAGGCGGCGACGGAATCGATTACTACGACATCGACGGCATTGGAACGGACCAATGTCTCCACTATTTCTAGAGCTTGCTCGCCGGTATCAGGCTGGGAAATCAACAGTTCCTTGATATTTACCCCGATACGTCCAGCATAGTCAGGATCAAGCGCGTGCTCGGCGTCGACGAAAGCAGCAATACCGCCCTTCTTCTGGACTTCCGCCACGATATGTTGGGCTAAGGTAGTCTTACCGGAAGATTCCGGACCGAATATTTCGATGATACGTCCGCGCGGCACGCCATTGATGCCTAAAGCGACATCAAGGGAAAGACAGCCAGTCGAGATGACATCGAAATTAGTTTTGCGGACATCGCCGAACTTCATGATAGAGCCTTCACCGAATTTACTCTTGATTTGCGACATAGCATTTTCCGCCGCTTCGAACTTCTTGCTCTCGGGGTGTTGTTTTTTTTCTTCACCCTCCGGAGGAACGATCTTTTTTTCTTTAGGCATAAGTATGGTAATTATGAATTATATAAATATAGTAGCACGGCGAGCCTTAAGGAATTTTCAAACGCCGATATCATAATTATACAGGAAATATCCTTTCATTTCTAGCTTTCTGAACTCAAATTGTATGGCATCTCCCCGCTCGAATAGTAATAAAGCCGCCTTGACTCAAATCGGGATATATAGTCTATTTTTCCTGTAAATTAAGCTAAAAATCCTAGCGATGGAACAGTTTAAAAACATGAAGCTCTCCGTCGTGATCGGTCACTTCAACATTCCAGCCATCTTCCGTTTTTACCAATTGGAAGCTATTAGACGCCAACTCGTTCTTCCCAGACTGCCAATCATAATCTTTTAGGCTTTCTGCCTCCTCTATCGCCGCTGCCCAGCCTTCTTTGGTTTCTTTGGCAGCGCTGATGCCTTCGAATACGCGTTCGCTGGTATCACGGCTAGGAACGACATTCAGCCATTGCCAGAAATTGGTCACCCGAGCAATCAAGCGGCTCATCTTCTCCTTTTCCCCGGTTTCTTGATCGTTACCGGAGAAAGATAGGACGGAAAAAAAGGCTAAGATGGCTAACAGGACCATCGCGATGAAAAAATTGGCTGAGCTTTTCTTAGTCATATGTTAAAATAAAGTTACTTGCTTTTCCTTATCATCCTGGATAATGATGCGGCCATACTGCCCATCAAAGCCAGGAATGATCTTGATATCACCTCGCCTCATCTTCTGGATATTCGCCGCTGCCTCGGGAAACTTTTTCCGCATTTCCCCAATATCTTTACGAATTAGTATCTCTAATTCACTACCGAACTCCGATAACATCGAATGATATACCCTCTGTACTTGCCTGGAACTACGGCTAGCTACCCCGAGTGATTGCGCAATTATCTTATCAAGCTCCACTAATTTGAGAAAGGGCGCGAACTTCGAATCTTCATATCCTTCCGGACGTTCCGACAATTCCTCTACACGGCTTAGTACGCCGATAACCAGAGGCTTGCCGCAAACCGGACAGATGCCTTTATGTTCCCGACTTTCCGTTGGCGTGCAAGAAAAATGGCAGTCACGATGGCCGTCGAGATGATACATCCCTTCTTCGGGATAGAATTCAATAGTTTGGACCAGCCCGCGTCCATCTTCGCTATCACGCCATATCTTCCGGCCGGATATAATATCCTCAATAGCGGCATATGAAACATCAGCTTCGGAAAGAAAAGCTAGCTCATTAGCTTCCCGTCCGATGTTAGGCAAGCTGTGGGCGTCAGAATTGGACAATAGTAGATAGCTATCTAGTTGCGGTACGCGCCAGTTCATGGGTGGATCACTCGAAAGGCCGGTTTCAAAAGCATGGATATGGCCAATCTGACCCTGGAAACATGACTGCAGGGAATCGAAGCCGGACTTAGAGCCGAATACTGCATACCAGGGCGTCCAAATATGGGCGGGAAAGATGATAAAATGGGGATCAATAGCGAGACACAACTTGACGAAATCCGGTGCGCTGATACCCAAAATCGGGCGGCCATCGGATCGGATATTGAATCGCTTTCCCAATGCTTCATTCAATTTTCCCACCGAATCTATGCTAGGTGCCATCAGTACGATGTGGATGCGCCTCGCTTGGCCAGAATCGCGATAGACTAGGGATATCTCGGTCGAGAGGATAAATCTAACCGGACTATCCGACGTCGATTTGAGGCGGTATAGACCAGAAGCGGAAATCTCTTCCAATTCTTTGCTTATCGACTCAAACCAGGCGGGATAGGTAAAATCCCCGGTCGCTACTATATCCACGCCTTTCTGGCGGCAAGCCGCCTCGATACCGGATAGGGTAAGCGCGGGCGAACAGGCGCGGGAATAGCGGGAATGGATGTGGAAATCGGCAATCTTTCTCATATACCTAAATGATATCATTATCCGGCCAAAAACAAAAAGAGGGGATCAATCCCCTCTCGCTATAAGTACCTGTTTAGCAATTTCTAGTTCTTCCTGACTATTGATACCAATCACTTCCTCTACCTTTATCTTCAAGTCATTTATCTTCTCCCCCTCATCGAAGGCTATCTTCACCATATCGGTCAGGTAATATTCATGTTGGCTATTATCATCCCGCAAGCGATCGATATTATCGAATACCCAATGGCGGTCAAAGACAAAAAACCCCGGATTAACCTCCTTCATCTCCTTAACCTCATCACTCGCATCCTTGAACTCGATTATTTGGCTGATCTGGCCGCCGCTGCGGATTATCCTTCCCCAATGATATAGGTTGTGGCGCCAATCCTGGAAATCATCCAGCTTGGTAGTCACCATACTAAGCTTTCCTTTGTGGCCAGCGGCGATCTGTCGGATAGATTCCGCACTCACAAAGGGATGGTCGCCATAGAAGTTAAGGATGGTATCGACCGAAGGATCGAGTATTGGCCGGATACTAGCAAAAGCATGGCCGGTACCTAGTTGCTGCTCTTGGACAGTATAAATAACATCGTATTCCCTCAGATATTCTTTTATTATATCCTGGTTATGAGGCGATACCACTACGATAGGGCGGGCGTCGACGCCAGAAGCAATAACGGCATCAAGAAGGTAATGGATCATGGGGCGCCCATTTAGATCGACCAACACCTTAGGTAATTCGCTTTGCATGCGCGTGCCTTTGCCGGCCGCTAATATGACTATCTTCTTCATATAATCAAATAATTAACCCTATCTTCTCCTTTATCTCTTCTGCCAAAGCTTGTGCTGCTGTTTGCGTCTTCGCTTCGGCATATATACGGACGATGGGTTCAGTGTTAGAGGGGCGGACATGGACCCAAGCGGACGGGAAATCTATCTTGAGCCCGTCTTCCCGATTCTGGGTGTAATCGGGATAAGTGACCGATAGGCTATCCAATATCGGCGCTATATCCGTCCCGGTCGGCAATTCTAGCTTATCCTTGACCATATAATAATCAACATACCGTTGCCGTAGGGCGGAAAGGGATACCTTTTCCTGAGCCAAGTGGCTTAAGATCAGGGCTATCCCTACGAGCGCGTCGCGGCCATAGTGCAAGGGCGGATATATTACCCCGCCATTACCTTCGCCACCGATAATGGCGCCGGTTTCTTTCATCTTTTTCACGACATTTACTTCGCCCACCGCTGCCGAAAAACATTTGCCACCATATGACTTGGTTAGATCCGCCAAGGCACGAGTCGAAGAAAGATTGGAAACAGCAACGCTCTCATATCCATCGATCCCTATGCGGCTATTGAGGATATAATCAGCTGCAGCCACTAAAGTATACTCCTCGCCGATCATCCGGCCAGTCTCATCGATGAAGGCTAGACGATCAACGTCAGGATCAACTACTACGCCAAGGTCCGCTCCTGTTGCCACTACTCTCTCCTTTATCTCTCCCAGATTCTTTTCAAGCGGTTCCGGGTCATGAGCGAAGTGCCCACCTATCTCACGATTGATTATTTCATAATCTTTGACGCCTAGAGCATCGAGCAAGGCCGGTATCGCCAAGGCGCCGACTGAGTTGACTGCGTCGACGATTATCTTGAGACTGCGAGCCGCAATCTTTTCCGGTAACACCAAGGGCAAAGCCACGATGTCACGGATGTGGCCGGCTAGAGCATCAGGATATGGCTCCTTCTGCCCCAACTTGCCAGCTTCAGGAAAGGCCATATCTGGCGATTCCATCAAACTTATGAGCTCGAGGCCATCTTCCTGGGAAAGGAACTCTCCTTGAGCATTTAGGAGCTTCAGAGCGTTCCAATTTCCAGGGTTATGTGAAGCGGAAATAACAATCCCGCCTTGGGCGCCAGAGCGGATGACCGCCAGCTCGACAGTGGGAGTGGTAGCAAAATCAAGGTCAAGCACGTCGACACCGCAAAGCTGCAGATTGGCAATAGCAAAATCCTTGATCGCTTGGCCAGAGACACGTCCATCCCGCCCGATGGCTACTTTGACCCGCCTATCAACAAAACGCCTCTTCAGCAGCCAGCTATAGGCGCAGAGGAAGCGGACAAGGTCGTACGGGGTCAAGTTTTGACCGGCAATTCCGCCAATGGTGCCGCGGATACCGGAAATGGAGGAGATAAGGGACATAGCCTATACATTATACAAAGGAACGGGAGATGAAGACAAGTTTTTTGGATAACAAAAAACACCATTGTTCTGGCGGCGACCTACTTTCCCAGGGCTCAGGCCCAAGTATCATCGGCGCTGGAGGGCTTAACTGCTGAGTTCGGAATGGGATCAGGTGTGACCCCTCCGCTCAAACCACCAGAACAATGGTGTCTTTTATATACATGTTCAAATAACCGAATAACCAAATAACCTAATCAATAATAATGCTTCCTGTTCACGCTCTTACCTATAAAAGTGTGGGAAAATCAAACGACTTATTAGTATCGCTCGGCTGAGTGCATTACTGCACTTACACCTGCGACCTATCAAGGTCATCGTCTATAACCAGTCTGTGAAACCTAATCTTGGAGACAGCTTCGCACTTAGATGCTTTCAGCGCTTATCTTAACCGAAGGTAGCTACCCAGCAATGCCCCTGGTGGGACAGCTGGTACACTAGAGCTTCGTCCTTTCCGGTCCTCTCGTACTAGGAAAGGGCCTCCTCAAGTTTCCGCGACCATAGTGGATAGGAGACCGACCTGTCTTACGCATGTTACCGCTTATTACTAAGCGCATTGGACTATACCTTCATCCTGAAAACGCTTCAGGAGGCCGACGTCTTAACGCTTTTATCAGCGTTCCATTCCTTTGGAATGAGTCTCTAAGGGGTTAAATCACATCCATCAGTATTACGATTGCGTTCAATTGATATGATTAACTTCCCTCGATATTATCCTAACACATGACAGGTTAAATTTCTTTAAACTTTTTTGTTAGGACTTCATCGATATGAGTCAGCTTTTTTGCCAATACCGATTACTCGATATTGCCGCCGTATTTGATGTCTTTTACCTCTGG
>CAZSAA010000035.1:0-7410 GCA_964604915.1 uncultured Gammaproteobacteria bacterium | reverse complement strand
GCCCCATATCTCCAAGGCTGATTACCTGCTATAATATACGGGTAATGATTGCTATCGAACCTTTTTCCCAGACGAATATCCCCGACCTCTTGCGTTGGTTCGCCAACCCGGACAACCGCCGTTTTCAGATTACCAAACTAATCAATGAAGAAAAAGCCAAGAAGCTTGTCACCTCCACCCAGATCAAGAAGGTGTTCTGTATCAAGCTCGACGGGCAACCAATCGGCTATTGCATACTAAAACGTCTTGATTCCCTACCGGAAATCGGTATTAATCTCGACCAACCGCATTGGGGCAAGGGCTATGGCCATCAATCTCTCATATTATTAGAAATGGAGGCAAAAAAACTGGGTATCCGAAAACTATACCTGCGCGTCTTCCTGGACAATCTCCGGGCTATCCGCCTCTACGAAAAGATGGGTTACCTAAATTCGACTGAGCTCCAGGATGATGACCAACGAATGCGGTGTATGGAGAAAGAGATATAGGCTAATTTGCCATAAAAATAGTTAATGGCAACCTGACGCTCCTTCTGTCTACCCCTAAACGCCAAAATCCTTGACACTGCTCCATAAATTAGCTATCATTTACTTAGATGAAAATTGGCCTGGGAGGCCGTTTTTAAATAGCAAAATATGAACAGATTGACCAACTATGTTAAAAGCTCCGTAGAGGAGATGAAGAAAGTCACTTGGCCCACCAAGAAAGAGACCTATCACTATACCGTGATGGTAATCGCGGTCTCTTTGCTTACCGCCCTTTTCTTGGGCGCCCTCGACTACATATTCAATCTCGGACTGGAAAACCTAGTCTACGGGATATAATTTTTAAATACGTCCGGCAGACCGCTCATGATAGCGGTTTCCGGCCTTTGATCTATGGCTAAACAATTGCTTAACCAAGGTCGGCGCTGGTACGTTCTCCACACCTACTCCGGTTACGAAGAGAACGTCGCGCAGAACCTGAAACAAAGAATCGAGTCCCTCGATATGAGCGACAAAATTTTCAATATCCTCATCCCGACCGAGAAGAAGATAAAGATTAAGAACGGCAAGAGGAAAGTGAGCGAGGAGAAAATCTTCCCCGGCTACATCCTGGTAGAGATGATCGTGACTGACGAATCCTGGTACGTGGTGCGCAATACCCCTAACGTCACCGGTTTCATCGGTACCGGCACCATCCCTACCCCGATCAGCGATACCGAGGTGAAGGGCTTGCAGAAAAGGATGGGCGTCGAGGACCCCAAATTCACCATTGACGTCGCCGTTGGCACTCCGGTCAAGATCAATGAAGGGCCCTTCAAGAACATGGAAGGCAAGGTCACCAATATCGACGAGGCGAGAGGAAAGGTGAAGGTATCCGTATCCATCTTCGGCCGCGAAACACCGGTAGAGCTAGACTTCCTGCAGATAAAGAAAGTATAATTAAGAAATAATGTTAAATAAAGGCGTTGCTTCTGCGCCTAACCTGACCAAATATGGCTAAGAAATTAAAGACAAAGATAAAATTGCAGATTCCTGGCGGACAAGCCAATCCGGCTCCTCCAGTCGGCCCGGCTCTCGGCCAGCACGGACTCAACATTTCCGAGTTCTGCCAGAAGTTCAATGAGGCTACCCGCGACAAGATGGGTGACATCATCCCGGTCGAAATCAGCGTCTATGAGGATCGCACCTATGACTTCATCCTCAAGACCCCGCCTGCTTCCGAACTAATCAAGAAGGCAGCTAAGATCAAGAGCGGTTCTGGCAAACCGCTGACCCAGAAGGTCGGATCCATCACCGAGGCCCAGTTGCGCCAGATTGCTGAAACCAAGATGCCTGACCTCAACGCCAATGACGTAGAGGCGGCCATGAAAATTATCGCTGGCACCGCCCGCCAGATGGGCGTCGAGATAAAAGGTTAATAAACTAAGCGTGGGAGCCATCATTATAGGCGCTAACACCACACGATAATCATATGAAAAAAGAAACCAAACCAAAAGAAGAGAAAAAAGAAGAGCTGAAAGAGGAAAAAATAGAAGAAACCCCGGAAGAGGTCAAGGGAGAAAAGAAATCCGCCACCCCAGCCAAAGCGAATAAGAAGGATAATAGCGCCATTTACGACCGCCTGAAAGCCTATCCCATCGCTGAGGCCTTGGACATCGTCAAGAAAATCAGCCATACGAAGTTCGACGCTTCCGTGGAGGTCCACTTCCGCCTAGGTATCAACCCGAAGAAAGGCGACCAGCAGGTCCGCGCCGCGGTCAGCCTGCCTAACGGCACCGGCAAGACCGTCAAGATCGCCGCTTTCGTTTCACCGGCTAACGAAAAAGCCTGCCAGGAAGCGGGTGCTGATTTCGCTGGCGGTGAAGAGCTGATCGCTGAGATCAAGAAGACCGAGAAGACTGACTTCGAGGTCGCCATCGCCGAACCGGACATGATGAAGAACCTGGCTGTTATCGCCAAAATCCTCGGCACCAGGGGTCTGATGCCCTCCCCTAAGAACGAGACCGTTACCAATAACCCGGTCAAAGCCGTTACCGAACTGAAGAAAGGCAAGATTAGCTTCAAGAACGACGATACCGCCAACGTGCACGCTATCATCGGCAAAGTCAGTTTCGACAACCAGAAATTACTGGAGAACTACGAAACCTTGGTCGAAGCCCTGCGCAAAGCCAAGCCATCGTCCGCCAAAGGCAGCTACATCAAGAACATCAGCCTTAGTTCCTCAATGAGCCAAGGCGTGAAAGTATCTATCTAAATCAGGATACCAACATATACAAAATAATCCCGACCTATACAAAAACACCCCTTATCGGGGGTGTTTTTGTCAGGCTTTATGCCTAAATTTTTCATTTATACTACCCTCCTAGCGCCGCCATAGGCATTTCCTGCGGCAACGCCACCCTAGGACGCCGACGATTGTTTCGATCGAACCCATGATCTTTTGGAAGGCAGGATAATGAGGAAACTAAAAGAATATCATCTAATAGCAGAAGTATTTTAGCATTTCTTAAGGACATTGTAAATGATAAGTGTCAATGCGCAAAATATCGAACATAGCGACAATGCCGCAATCAACTGATACCACATTTGACAATATATATAATTAAGCTATAATTATTATATAAACACCAATTATGTCCGCATACTTACGGGCACTCGGGTACCACGGAAGAGACTCCTTCAAACGGGAGTCTTTTTCGTATATAATCACCATCAATCTACCTATAAAACTCTATTTCACCAACTCTACGCTATAGATAATGGCGTCCTCGGTCGGATGGTCGTTCTCGTTAGTGGGAAGATTCTCTATCTTATCAACTACGTCCATCCCTTTGGTGACATAGCCGAAATTGGTATAACCGCCATCGAGAAAAGGAGTGGCTTCCGCTGTCACGATGAAAAATTGGGAGCCGTTGGTATCGGGTCCGGAATTGGCCATAGCCAGATTGCCCCTGACTAGCTTATGATCATTTATCTCGTCCTCGAACTTATAGCCAGGTCCGCCGTATCCGTCATTGCTCCAATCATCATCCTTGCTGTTGGGGTCGCCACCCTGGATCATGAAGCCCTTGATGACGCGATGGAATTTCACCGTGTCATAGAAGCCAGATTGGGAAAGATGGAGAAAATTATTGACCGCTTTAGGCGCATCCGGGGCATAGAAGGCGACGGTAATGTCACCCTGATTGGTGTGGATAATGGCCTGGGAATATTGGCTAGCTAAATCGCTCTGACTGGCGATAGCCGGAAAACTGGCTGAACTAGAAGCGATATCCGGAGTCGAAGAAGCGACTTGACTGACCTTACCACCCTGCGATTGGTCAGTTAGAGAAACAGGCGCCGAAGCATCAAAATCAATGATGTCAGCCGGCTCATTGCTCTTTGACAGGTTACCGCCAGTAGTTTGGGATACGGCTTTCTCTGGGGTGCTGCCGCAAGCACTAAGGGTGATAGACATAATGGTTAACGTGGTTATGAGAAGATATTTCTTCATATCGTTTATATTAGCTTAATGTTTAGACTTTAAATTGTTTCTTGAGTTCCCTGTCATCGATACTACGCTTTTCTTCGATAAGTTCTTTCGCTTGGGCACGGACGCCAGAAAGGTCCATCTTGATAAGTTCCTTAGCGCGCTTTACCAAATATTCTTTAGAATTTAGCACCGGGTCGGAAATCACATCAGCTAGCAAGGCATCTAATATCGCCCCGATCATCGGTCCAGGCGGAATACCTAGTTCAGCCATGATATCTTCCCCGTTTATCGCCAACATCTTGACCGAGACCGGATCATTCTGGACTCGCTCCAGCATATATTGCAGATGGCGCAGCTTGTATGGCATAGCCTTTGGGGTGCCGGAACCCAGGCGATCGGCTACGCGCAGGTCGATGAGGTCCTGCAAGTTCTCCTTCCCCACCTTCGCGATGAGGCGCCGGACAGAAGCCGGGGTTACCTCGTCTACTTGGTAATAGAACATGTGGTTCTTGACCAGGTTGACTACCCTGATTTGATCGTCGGCTGAAAAGCGCAGGCGATCCATGATCTTGGCGACCAGCTTGGCCCCGACATATTCGTGGTTATAGAAAGTGACCTTACCGTCTATTAATTTCTTGGCTCGCGGCTTACCGACGTCGTGGAGCAAAGCGGCTAATTTCACCTGCCAATGGCGGCTCGGACAATTCTTCAAGGTAAGTAAGTTGTGCTCCAAGACCGGATAGATATGATGATGGTTCTGGCCAACCGCATCGCCTTCTTCGAGTTCGGGTATGATATATTGCAGTAATTTCAGCTCATGCAGCTTCAGGACACCTTCATAGGCACGGGAAGAATCCATGACCTTTACCAATTCATCCTTTATTCGTTCTTTGGCGATAAACTTGATACTACCAGCTAATTTCAAGATGCCTCGAGCCGTCTTGTCTTCCATCAAAAAGCCGAGTTGGCAGCTGAAACGGACGGCGCGCATCATCCGCAGAGCATCTTCCTTGAAACGGTACGCAGGTTCGCCCACTGCCCGGATTACGCCTTTTCGTATATCTTTTTCTCCGCCAAAAAGGTCAATGAGCAAAAACTTTTCCCCACCCAGTTCGATTACGCGCCCGAAGGGGTGTATCAAAGAAGTGTCCAGTGAAAGCGCCAAGGCGTTGATAGTAAAATCACGCCGCTCCAGATCCTTATCAACATTATCCTCGAAACGAACTTGATCAGGATGGCGGCGATCGGAGTACCCCTGCTCGGAGCGGTATGTGGTCATTTCGACCACGTCGAGCAGCTCGCCCGCTTCTGTGCGGATAGGCAGAATAACCGTGCCGAATTCGTTCTCATATTTCGCTTCGGGAAAAACTCCTATAATCTGCTCCGGGCGGGCGATGGTAGTGATATCAAAATCCTTAGGCGTCTTGTCCATCAGCAGGTCGCGGACGCAGCCGCCCACCAAAAAAGACTCGTAGCCGGCAACACGGAAACGATCCATGATATCCTTGATATATGCTGGTATTATCGCCATATAATCATATTACCATAGCCATAGTAGCAAAACCAGGCAAGAAAGCAAACAGGCGCCCAAATGCGCCTGTTTCCCGATATTGTCGCTAGATAATTAGGCTCTTTTCTTTGCTAAATCCTTATAGATAAAATAGCTGTAGAGGAGATAGAAAGGGGTGAGGATGAAGGCGACTACTTGTTCGATAAGCGACATCAATGAGAACCAAAGCGTACCTTCTTCACTAAAGGACCGCAGGCTAGCAAAGATACCGGAAATGACGGCGACAATGAGGATAAGGAAAAGTAAGCGCCCGGCTACTGGCCAGAACCTTCCTCGTACCAATTCCTTGCTGCGGTCGATCGCCTCCATCTCCCGCTTCCCTTCGAAGACCAAGGCATAGACGGCAAAACTATAGAAAACGGTAAATACCAGGGCCGGGATAACAAGCAGGAAGAACCAGAATAGGATAAGCATCAAAGTCAGCATGCTTATCACTATATACGACCAGAAATACTTCTTCGCTCGTTCAACATTCTCTTTCGGCTGAAGTTGGAAATCTTCCTTTATCGCCACAAACATGCCCATATAGGCATTGACGCTCATGTAGATGAGGAAGCCGAACGAAAATAGGGCGGCATAGACAAGAATAACCGCTAATATCACCTGCCAGAAGAAGGAAAAGATCGGGAAGGCTTGGCTATAGGCGAAAAAAAGCAGGATGGTCGCGAGCAGCGGGATGAAGCCGATGAGGGCATAGAGATAGGTGCGGATGAGCTGGGAAAAGTTTTCCCGGTACATCTGCCATGAATCGCGCAGCAAGCTGCCGATCCGCCTGAGATTGTGTTGTTTCATATGAATAATTATTTAATCATCTTACCTATATAGGCAGAAAAGTCCGCCAACCGGTGGGAATATCCCCATTCGTTATCATACCAACAAACCAGTTTGAGCAAGTCGCCGCCGACGAGCCTGGTCAAACCTGCGTCGACGATAGAGCTATGGAAATTGCCGATGATATCGGTCGATACTAATTCTTCATGGGAAACCTCCACGATACCCTTGAGGTCGGAAGCGGCAGCCTTTTCCAAGGCAAAAATCACCGCTTCTATGGTAGTCTTTTTTTCCAAAAGATACACGCTGTCGCAAAGCGATCCGACTGGTACCGGTACGCGGAAAGATATGCCGTCAAACTTATCCTTCAGGGACGGGATAGCTTCAGAGGTCGCCTGAGCGGCTCCGGTAGTGGTGGGAACGATGTTGACCCCGGCCGCTCGAGCGCGCCTCGGGTCCTTATGCGGTCCATCAACCAGGTTCTGGTCGGCGGTATAGGCATGGACAGTGCTCATCAGGGCTTTCTTGATACCGAACTTCTTCCTTATCACCTCGGTTACCGGCGCCAAACAATTAGTGGTACAGGAAGCGCAAGAAATGATATTGTCAGACGCTCGGACATTCTTCTCGTTGACCCCGATAACTACTGTTTTGATCTTGCCCTTAGCCGGGGCGGAGATAATTACCTTCTTGGCTCCCGCTTTAAGATGGAGCCCCGCTCCCGCTTCATCGCGGAAATGCCCGGTACATTCGAGTACCACGTCTACATCCAATTTTTTCCAAGGCAAGAGGACAGGATCCTTCTGGGCGAAGATGGGATATTTCTTCCCCTTCACCTTTAGACCGTCCTTAAGAGCGACCACGGGCAAATGAAATCTTCCATAGCAGGAATCGAAGGAAAGCAGATGGGCTAAAGTGGCCGGATCGGCCAGGTCGTTGATAGCGACGACTTCAAGTTCTGGATATCCTTCCAGGATAGCCTTGAACGTAGCGCGGCCGATGCGGCCGAAACCGTTGATAGCGATTCTAGTTTTTTTCTTCATAGTTTATTATATTAACTGGTCTATATATTATACCAAAATCTGGAAGATAACAAAAATCCCTCGGATCCC
>CAZSAA010000034.1:0-7435 GCA_964604915.1 uncultured Gammaproteobacteria bacterium | reverse complement strand
GGGGCAATAGGGGGAAGCTTTTCCTTGAGAGTTGATTTGGTGAGAAAGTAGTTGATTGGGTATGAACCTATATTTTTGTCAATCGCCTTAGCTGGCAAATTGCTTTTTGCCGGCAAAGGCTATAAAATACAGATATATTAAAATCGATATGGTCAGCCCCAATCTATTCAAGAAAGAAAACAAGAGCGTGCCGCTCGAGCCCAACGAGGATACCAAGCGTCTGTTCCAGGTGATATACCAGGAACTGGCCAAGCAGGGCGAGGTGACAGAAGATGATACCCCCAAGATCGTAGTGTCCGAATTGGTCTCGAAGGTGGCTTTTTTCTATGAAAAGATCCGTAATGCCATTGATTACGATGAAGAGCATCTCTTGCGCAAGAACGCGATAATCCGCATCTTGAAGCGCCAGGTGATGATTGAGGGCGTGCTCAAACATAACAGCCCGGAAGACCTGGCCAAGCACCTTATCGTCGAGCTTATCCGCGGCGCCTATCTCCCCAATAACCACATTCCGGAGAGCAAGATCGGGGAAGTGGGACAGCTTCTGGAAAGATATATTACCCTCAAGTCTTTCGTGCTGAGCCGGATAAATGACGAAATCGGTTTCAGGAAAGATATCACCAAGGCCGACCAGCTCATCAAGCAGAAAAATAGCGCTATAGGTTGGATCATGTCGCTAGCGGCTTGTGATATCGAAGAGAGCTTGGCTAAGAACCAAGTGAAACAGACGGTAGTCGGTAGCATGTTCAATTGGCTGCGCGAGTTTGTCGTGTTTGCCCCTGATTTGCCTGGCCAAGACGATCGGGAGATCCAGCTATACCTGGCGGTCGCCCGCAACTACCTCAAGTATGACGAGGACATGCTCAGCTTCGTCCTGTTCAAATATTATAACGAGAACTGGGCCAAGAAAGAGGGACTGAAACTTGATGAAGCTTCAATTAAGTCGATTGCTGATTCCTTCCCGCAGCTCAGGGAAGAGATATCACGCCAGCTTAAGTATCCTTTTCACCATAAGATAGACCGCATCGTGAAAAAATATTCCCTATACTACACCGTCTTTACCGACACCATCGATGGCGATCCGGCCCGGGTATATAACGACCTCAGCCAGAGCGAAGCCCTTTTCCATGGCGCCGCGGCCAAGCTTTGCGCTGCCAAATACAAGAAAGCCAAGTCCAAGCTTTGGCGGGCCGCTATTCGCAGTATCATCTACATTTTCCTGACCAAGTCTATCTTCGTCTTGCTGATCGAGATCCCGGCTATCAATTTTTTCGGTGAACAGCTAAATTATGTCTCGCTCGGTATTAATATTTCTTTCCCGGCCATCTTCCTCTTCTTCCTGGTCCTGCTCACCCGTACGCCGGGCAAGGCTAACACCGAGCAGATAATAAGCGGGATAAAGGAACTGTCTTTCAAAGGGTATGAGAGGAAGCAGCCGATAGTCATCCAAGGCAAGACCAAGCGTAGCTTTATTGTCAACGGTTTCTTCAATTTCCTCTATGTCGCCACGTTCTTCTTCTCGATATACCTTATTGTCAGCGGCCTTACCATCATCAATTTCACTTGGGTAAGCATAATCATCTTCATGTTCTTCCTGGCCTTCGTCAGTTTCTTCAGCGTCGTGGTCACCCGTAGCGTCAAAGACCTCATCGTGGTCGAGCGCCGGGAAAATCTCTTCACCTTCCTGGTCGACCTCTTCTATATGCCTATCATCGTGAGCGGCCGCTGGCTCTCGCGTAATATGTCACGCGTCAATATCTTCGTCTTCATCTTCGACTTTATCATCGAGGCGCCGTTCAAGGTGCTCGTCAACATCGCCGAGGATTGGACTAAATATATCCGTGAGCGCAAGGATAACGTGATATGAAGGAAGTCGGTTCGCTATATGTCGTCGCTACGCCCATCGGCAACCTGGAGGATATCACCCTCCGGGCCTTGCGGGTACTAAGGGAATGTAGCTTGGTCTTGTGCGAGGATACCAGGGTAGGGCGTCAGCTGCTTTCCCATTATGAGATCGCCACTCCGACCCGTTCCTTTCACCAGCATTCGGGGGTGGCGAAGATTAAAGAGATAACGGCCGAGCTCGCTTCTGGCCGCGATATCGCCCTTATCACCGACGCCGGTACGCCTGGCATATCTGATCCGGGCGGATTGCTGGTAGCGGCGGTACGGGAAAATTTGCCTGAAGCGAAGATCGTGCCCATACCCGGGCCGAGCGCGCTCTCGGCCGCCATATCGGTCGCGGGCTGGGCGCTTGATAAGTTCGTGTTCCTCGGTTTCCTGCCTCATAAGAAGGGAAGACAGACGATGGTCAAGCAGGCGCTAGGGAGCGAATATCCGGTCGTCATATACGAATCGAAATACCGCATTGTCAAGCTGCTTGAAGAGATAGTCGCCTGGCAGGCGGAGCGGCGTTTCGAGATATTCCTGGGACGGGAGATAAGCAAGATGTTCGAGACTTTCTATAGCGGATCACCCGAAGTGGTGCTCTCGGAAATTTCCGCCGACCCTAACGCCCTTAAGGGAGAATTTGTCCTGATCCTGCGGGAGAAGAAGGTCCGCCATCGGGCCGAAGACGAACCTGAAGATATGGAGATAATCAAAAAAATTGGAAAATATTGAAAAAATATGGAAAAAGAAAAATATTACATCACTACCACCCTCCCTTATGTCAATGACAAGCCGCATATCGGCTTCGCCAAAGAGATAATCAACGCCGATGTCATTGCGCGATATCAACGTGCCTTGGGCAAGGAGGTCTTCTTCAATACCGGCACGGACGAACACGGCCTCAAGATATATCAGAAGGCCGGGGAGATGGGAATAACGCCGCAGGAGTATTGCGATAGGCTGGCGGAGAGCTTCAAGGGCCTGCGGAGCGAACTTGATCTCAGTTATGATAACTTTATCCGCACCACTGACGAAGCGCATGCCAAAGCGGCTCAAGCTTTCTGGAAGAAGTGCGAAGAGGCTGGCGATATTTATAAGAAGAACTATAAGGTGAAGTATTGCGTCGGTTGCGAGCTCGAGAAAAGCGATTCCGACCTGGAAAATGGCGTTTGCCCGTTCCATCCCAATCGTCCGCTTGAGATCATCGAGGAAGAGAACTATTTCTTCCGTTTTTCCAAATACCAGGCGCCGCTCCTTAGCTTCTATGACTCCCAACCGGATTTTGTAAAGCCTGAGCACCGCTTGAAGGAGATCCACAATTTCGTCGCGGCCGGCTTGCAGGATTTTTCCATTTCCCGGCTCAGAAGCAAGATGCCCTGGGGCATATCGGTCCCCGGCGACGACGAGCAAGTCATGTATGTCTGGTTCGATGCTTTGGTAAACTACATCTCCTGCCTGGGTTGGCCGGAGGACCAAGAACGTTTCCAGGCTTTCTGGCCCGGGCTGCAGGTTTGCGGTAAGGATAACTTACGGCAGCAATCAGCTATGTGGCAGGCGATGCTGATGTCGGCTGGGCTGCCAAATTCTGCCCAAGTGCTCGTCTTCGGCTTCCTCACCCTCAACGGGAAGAAGATAAGCAAGAGCGCGGGCAATACGATCGAACCGCTAGAAATTACCGCTAAGTACGGCATCGACGCTTTGCGCTACTACCTCCTGTCCGACGTGCCGACCTTCGAGGACGGGGATTTTTCCGAACAGAAATTTCTCATAAAATATAATGCTGACCTAGCTAATGGCCTCGGCAATTTGGCCGCGAGAGTGGGGAACTTGCTGGAAAAAGGCAATATCGCTACCACCTGGTCGCTCGACTATCAAGGCGAGTTGGCCGCGTGGCAGCAGGAGTATCGGCAGCGCATGGAGGCCTACGATTTCGGTGGTACGCTCTCATTTATCTGGTCAAAGATCGGAGAGTGCAATGAGGAGTTGACTAAAGCCGCCCCCTGGAAGATGGAAGATAAGGAGGCGGCGGCTGTTATCCTGGCTTCCTTGGCTAAGCGTATCCTGCATATTGCCGACCTCCTGCGACCCTTCCTGCCTGGAAGTGCCGCCAAGGTGGCGGATAATTTTTCTGCTCCGCAGGTAAAGAAAGGCGAATCGCTTTTTCCTCGATTAATCTAAGCAATTAAAATATATTAAACTATGTCCACTTTAGACATCGTATTGATAGTGCTGCTGCTTATCTCTACTTGGCACGGCCTATCGAAAGGGATAATCCGCTTGCTGGGGAGTTTAGTCGCCCTTATCGCTGGCTCTTTCCTCGCTAGCCGATATTACCTTACTTTCTTCGAATGGAGCCAAGATTTTTGGCCCGGTGACGAGGGGATAGGGAAGACTTTGTCTTTCATCGTCCTCTTTATCGCGGTCACTTGGATCATTAATTTAGCCTTCTCGCTGCTGGCCAAATTTTGGGCTTCGCTTTCCATCATCCCTTTCACCAAGCTTATCAATCATGGCTTGGGTGCTGTAGTCGGTTTCCTAGAGGGCGCTTTTTTCCTTGGACTTATCATCTACGTCTCCTCCAAATACGCCTTGATTGGCAGTCTTTGGGGTGATACCTTGGTGAATTCGCAGGTAGCGCCCTTCCTGCTTAAGATAACCAACCTCATCCTGCCCGTATTACCGGAAGCCTTGAAAGCTTTGCAGTCGGTCATCTAGCTTACATTATGATAATAATCAAGAGTCAGAGCTGGGATAGCTTGAGCAAGGAACAGTGGCAAGCGATAGCGGCCGCCTTTTCCCAAGGGCAGGTGCTAGCCTATCCCACTGATACCATATATGGTCTCGGTGCCTTGGCGAGCCGGGCAGATTGTTTGGAACGAGTCAACGCCATTAAGAACCGAGATGCTAGCAAAGGAATGGTGATATTGGTAGGTAGTTTGGAAATGGCTAGTCGTTATTGTGATTTCAGCGGCCAGCGGGAAATAGCGGAAAAGCTTTGGGCAGAAGACCGTCCGACCAGTCTCATTCTCCCCTATCGCGGCAATCTTGCGTCTGGCCTTAGCGGCCAGAACCAAGGATTGGCGGTGCGTTTGCCTAAAGACTCCTTTTTGCGTAAAATGATAGAGGAGATTGGCGAGCCAATCATCTCCACTAGCGTCAATCGTAGTGGACAGACACCTTTGCCGGACGGGGAAGCGATATGGGAGTATTTTTCCTCCCTTCCGCTCTCGCCTGATGTCGTCATCGATTTTGGCCGACTGGAAGATACGCGCCCCTCGCGTTTGCTAAACTTGCTTTTACCAGGTCAGGTGGAGATAATAAGGGAATAATCATATGAAAATAACTAATAATAAATTGGTCGTCGGTGCTGTTGCCCTGATATTAATGTCCGCTTCTTTCTTAAGCGGCGTTTATGTATCTAAGAGTAGCGCGCCGGCACAAAGGCCGCTTGCCTATTCTGACACCCAGGATGACCAAGCCTCTTCCACCGAAGAGCTCAGCTTCAACCTGTACTGGGAGGTGTGGGATAAGCTGCGCACCCAGCATATCGAGAAGAATAAGTTAAACGATTCTGACATGTTCTATGGCTCCTTGAAGGGCTTAGCTGAATCAGTCGACGATCCGTATACCGTCTTCATGACGCCGGAGGAGAACAAGGAATTTTTCGAAGATATGTCCGGCAGCTTCGAAGGCATCGGCGCCGAGATTGGCATGAAGGACGGGATGATCACGGTTGTGGCGCCCATTTCTGGCATGCCGGCGGAAAAAGCCGGAATAAAGGCCGGCGACAAGATATATGCCATCGACGGCAAGGCGACCTTGGGTCTGAGCGTCGATGAAGCTGTCCGCCTTATCCGCGGCCCCAAAGGCACTGCCGTTACCCTTACCGTCATTCCAGCAAGCGGCGATAAATCCCAGGATATATCGATTACCCGCGACCTGATTGTGATAAAGAGCGTCAAATATGAATTAAGGAAGGACGGGATCGGAGTGATAAGCATATATAGCTTCGGGGATGATACCCTTACCCTCTTCAACGAGGCAGTCAGGCAGATCCTGTTGGATAATCCCAAGGGATTAGTCCTGGATCTGCGCAATAATCCGGGTGGCTATCTGGACGTATCGGTTGCCGTAGCGAGCGATTGGATCAAAGAAGGACCGGTCGTGGCCGAACAGTTCTCCGAGGGCCGACGCAACGAATACCCGGCTACTGGCAGTTTCCGTCTCGGGTCCTTCCCGACAGTGGTGTTGATAAACGGAGGCAGCGCTTCAGCTTCGGAGATATTAGCTGGCGCCTTGCGCGACTACAAGAAGGCGACGGTAGTAGGTACGACCAGCTTCGGCAAAGGCTCTGTCCAGTCCATCGAACCGCTCAGCAACGGGTCTTCGCTCAAGGTCACCGTGGCCAGTTGGCTCACTCCAGCGGGGGACTATATCGACGAGAAGGGCATTGAACCGGAGATAAAGGTAGAATTTACCGATGAAGATATTAAGGCGGGTCGCGACGTCCAGATGGATAAGGCCGTGGAATTGCTCAAAGCTGCTAAATAATCATTAGTCATATAAGCCATATGGAAGAAGAACAAAAGAAAGCGAACCCGACGAAATATATCTTCGTGGTCGGCGGAGTGATGTCAGGAGTAGGGAAGGGGGTAACGACCGCTTCCATTGGTCAGATACTGCAAGCCAAGGGCTATCGCGTGAGCGCGATAAAGATGGATCCGTATATCAACGTTGATGCCGGCACGATGAATCCCATCGAGCATGGCGAAGTCTTCGTGACTGAAGACGGTGATGAGACGGACCAGGATATCGGCAACTATGAGCGTTTCCTGGGTACCAATATATACAAGGAGAACTACATGACCACCGGCCGCATATACCAGACGGTCATCAATCGTGAACGGAATTTGGAATATGCCGGCAAGTGCGTCCAGGTCGTTCCTCATATCCCGATGGAAATTCGCGACCGCATACGTAAGGCGGTGGATAAGACTGGAGCGGAAATCGTGACGATAGAGATTGGCGGTACGGTCGGCGAATACGAGAACCTGCTATTTTTGGAAGCGGCCCGCGTCATGAAGCTATACCAACCAAAAGACGTTCTGTTCGTGATGGTCTCATACCTGCCGGTGCCGCATATGATTGGCGAAATGAAGACCAAACCTACCCAGCATGCGGTGCGCAGCCTCAATAGCGCGGGCATCCAACCAGATTTCCTGGTCGCCCGTAGCGAGCGGCCGATAGATATGGCTAGGCGGGATAAATTGGCTATTAATTGCAATGTAGCGATAGAAGATGTGATTGCCGCGCCTGATGCCGATTCCATCTATGACATCCCGCTCAATTTTGAAAAAGATAACCTTGGCAGCCGCATCTTGGAGAAATTCTCCTTGCCCGAACGGGAGAATGCGCCTGGCAATGAAGCCTGGCGGCTGATGTGCGAAGCGAGCAAGGGCGGGGAGGGTACGGTAAATGTCGGGATAGTGGGCAAGTATTTCGCTACAGGCGACTTCTCCCTTTCCGATTCATATATTTCCGTGAT
>CAZSAA010000033.1:5135-7470 GCA_964604915.1 uncultured Gammaproteobacteria bacterium | reverse complement strand
CCGACGTTGCCGCTTTCTGTTATTCTCATTTTCTCAGTAAGAGCGGCTCCTTTTGTAGAGGCAGTATAAAACGCTAAGCTTCCGCCTTTTGTAGTTGCTACGCTGTCATCTCCAATGATTCCATAGATAGCAGCACTATTATAGAATGTACCGTTATAGCTTTCATTGTTAAATGATAGTCCTCCTCCAAAACCAGTATATGGTTGGCCATCTCCTCCATTATAGTCAGAAGTGATATTAAAAACATTAAATGGCATTGTTCTTTGACTCGATGTGCTATTTATACCCTTAACATCTAATTTTGCTACCGGACTTGTCACCCCAATTCCCACATTCCCCGCATTACTGTTATATATATTGGTGCCATTCTGCGTCCAATACCCCACCGTCGAGCCAGAACCACCAGCGATGAGGGAATCAACATAGCTCTTAGTGGTGGCATGAGTGGTGGCGGTCGGAGTGCCGACGGTTACTGGCTGGCTAAAGTAACCGGTACCGTTGACATAGAGCTTAGCGGTAGGAGCAGTAGTACTGATACCGACGTTACCAGATTTATTCAAGAAAAGATGGTCGGTATAGAAAGGGGCCGTATTAGCGTCATAGGTCTGGAGCCAGAACAGGTAGTCATCCGTTTCGCCAGTTATCTGCTTGCCGTTCATTAGGCCGTCAACCGCCAAGGCTGGCGTAGCTAGCCAGATGCCCAAAAAACTGAGGATGGATAATAAGAAAAGCCCCCTGTTTGAATGAAGGTTCCAAGAAAAAAAATGAGTTTTCCGGTTGTTGGCCATCGGTTAGACTTCCCTTTCTTAATGACTATATTATACAATCTTATCCTCCGTCTGTAAACTAAAAAGGCCGATAAAGAGACATGGCGTCGGCAATGCCCCGACCCCAGTCATACCGATAATTAAAGACGCCAGCTAATCCCTATAAAACGTTCCTGGGCGAATCTGGAATCCAGGCTTAAGGCGCCTATACAAATAGCGCCCTCGTTTGATGTGGCTGCTTGGACTATTGGATTTCCAGGTTATACCTCGCTGATAATATCAAACCCTTTGTAACTCCCGACCACAGAAAAGCCGAAAACCCTCACCTTATCAGGCCCCATCCTCTTGATCTTTCGGGCGGTTTCATTAAGAGTGGCACCCGAACCAGTGGCATCATCGACAATGAGAACATTGCCGATAATCTGTTGGTCGGGGTTGACGATGATAGTGTCACGAGCATTTTCTATCCTGTCTTCCAGCCTTTTGAGTGTCTTTTGAGCCACTCTAGCACCGGCTATCTTGACGGCCTTTAACTCCGGTAACGGCAGCCCTAATTTCTGTTTCAATACCTTCATGAATTGGACCTGGCGGGGAATGGTAGGAGGGATAAAGCAAACCATCTTTATCCCATATTTATCTATCAGGCTGGAAATAGACGGACGGACAATATCGGCAATCTCTCCGATAATCGTCTTGTCCTGTCCAGATTTGCCCAGATAAACCAGTTGGCCCAGTTTAGTCTTGCCATAATGTCCGAAAGTATAGAAATCAGCAAAAAAGAGATTATCCAAATAAGGCGCCCCCTGGCCAGACAGGACGCTGCCCTTACCCGAGAACAAGCCCTGGCTACGTGAGCGTTGTAACGACTTAAACTGGTCTGCATAAATCTTTTTCTCCCGCTTAAAATCAAATCCGTTCTTCTGGCACCAGATAGCGAACCCCCTTATTCCCCGCGTCAATTCACCGCTGGCAGAAACATAGATATAATTTTGATCAATAACATAATCGTCCGGATCAAAAGCGTTTGGCGCTATAATCTGGACCGGAGATACCAAGGAATAGAAGACTTGGGGAACGCTTCCTGCTTTCTTAATTAACCCTTCTTCTAACAAAGCCGATAGATGCCGATAGACGGTTTTAGTCGAAACACCAGCCACACCTCGCAACTGGCTAGGACGAATCGGACCGAATTCTTCAATAATCTCTAGTATTTTTGTTCTTTCTTTAGAAAAATTATTCATACAAGACTATTATACCAGGTTAATATTAACCTGTCAATATTCACCGGTGAATATTGACCACTAATATATATTACCCTTTAAAGCCTCTTTTTGAACTATCCGGAAATTCCGGATAGTTGTACCCTCCTCCGATTCTTGTTCTGAATAAATATTAACCAGATGTTCATTGACAGTACGAATATCTATATCAAAAAGTTCGGCAATCAATTTTTGTGTCAACCATACATTTTCGTCCTCAATTCTAACGCGAATTTTTTGTTCATCCCCAAAAGGTTGATTTTGCATTATCTTTTTTCATAATTATATCAATCACTTAGTTTATATATT
>CAZSAA010000033.1:0-5035 GCA_964604915.1 uncultured Gammaproteobacteria bacterium | reverse complement strand
GTTGATTTTGCATTATCTTTTTTCATAATTATATCAATCACTTAGTTTATATATTATACCGCACCCCATTAAATTCCCGATAAACCAAAATCGGACCCATAAAAGGCCCGATTTCTATATTCCCATACCAGCGCTAAGGCAACGCACGGAAAAACCGTTGGCGCGCGAATTGGCGTTACGGTTGACGGTAGAGTAGGTCGTGTTCAAGTTCCGATTCCAAGCATTAGACCCGCCCGAAGGAGTAGACGACCAAAGGTTCTGGTTAGACCCCAGATTGTTGAACGTACCATTAGTATTCCGGTTGCCAGGTAAAAAATAGCCGCTAAATAATTCTTCCGGCCTAACGTTATAGTGGCATCATTCGAGCAAGGCCGGGAAACGTGGACCAAAAAAGTATGGCCGCTATTAGCTGACCGGATAGATATTCCTGTCAGCGGACTATGGAACTGATATGGCGTCCGCTCAAGGCGGACAAAGATATCATAGCACGAGATAAAAAGGATATTAAGACAAGATAGAAATACTTAGACTAACGGGATCAAGCTTTGCCCGCACTTCTGGATGACTTTAGAAAAACTATCGTCAACTATCAACCCTAACTTTCCCAAGACGTTTCGCGTTTCCGTCGAAGCCATTATTTTCTGTCGCAAGCGGTAGCTATCATAACGTTTCATCATGCCCAGATATGAATTGAAAAAGGCGGGATCAGTTATTTCGCCTTTGGCCGCTTGCTGGACGTGTCGATAGATCCCCGCCTTTATCCGCTTCCCAACATATATGCGGTACGGTTTGATAAATACTCCTAGGAATGGGAAACCGTGACAGCAATCTTGGAGATATATCTTTTTGGGATGGAGGCCAAGCCCCAAATTTTTCTGCAAATACCCATTGATCATAGGGGTGACCCTCTTGAGGAAGTTCCTGTCTTGGTGGACGATAACGATATCGTCGACATAGCGGCCGTAGTAGCGGCACCTCAGCTTTTCCTTGACGAAATGGTCGAAGTCGTTGAGGTAGAGGTTGCCGAACAGTTGTGAAGTAAGATTGCCGATGGGCAGGCCTTTGCCTGAAGGGGCACCAAATAGGCTCTTGTTGCGCGGTAATCCCTGCCAATCCTTAGCACTGCCCCGAATCCGGCAGTCGCTTGTCGGATCATTAAAGATTATCCGGCGCAAGAGATAGCAGAGGAGATTAGCTCTCTCTGGCTGGACCTTGAATAGGTGGGAGATCAAAATCTGATTTTTCTGGTAAAGGATATTCCGATCGATGTTCATGAAATAGCCGCTGATATCGAGCTTGAGGATATAGGCGGTGGCGGTATAGCCTTTAGTTGCCTGGCGCATGAATCTTTGCATCCGAGCGATGCCGTAGCTCGTGCCGAAGTGCTTACGGCAGCTATAGCAGTCATTGATGAAGAAACGGTCGTATAACGGCGCCAGGCTATTAAAAACCAGGTGATGGACCACCCGGTCGCGGAAGTCGCCCGCGAAGATTTCTCGCTTGACCGGATGGTTAGCCACGAAACAAAGGCTAGGACGGATAGAGTAGCGCCGCAAAACGATATCCTCCCATAATTGCCGAAGGTTTTCTTCGGCCTTAGCCGAGAATTGGAGAGTATTGGCTTTCCACCGCTTATGTGACCGGGCGCCAAGGTAGGCGATAGCCAATTCCTTGATGCCTAATTGTTTCTGGAAAGACATGATTTGACACAAATTGGCTCTATTCCTACTACAAAGCCGCTTGAAAGACATTCAAATTAAGAGAACCGAAACTTTTCTTAGTTTTAGTCAGCTTATTTTTTACTGTCATCATTTTTTCCAAGCAACCACTCCCATAGCGGCTTTAACTGGATTGTTCGACCATTTTTAACTATATCTCGTTTTTCGTCCCAAGTCAGGATTGTCAACTTTTCAACTCTAAGCTCGGCCGCCGCTTCTAAAAGCGCTTTTATTTCCCGCTGTTCAGTTTCAGGGCAAGCCGAACTATAACAAACCTGTATGAGTTCTAATGTCGTAATCCCTTTTCTTAAGACAAAATCTATCTCTCGGCCGTGGCCGACGGTCTTATAATAAAATAATTCTCGATTCGGCTTATAGCCCCGTTTCACCAATTCGGTAAAGACTAAATTTTCCATCAGTCTTCCTTTGTCCGGCGACTGCCCGACCGCTTTGGCGGCTATTAATCCGGCATCGACAACATATACTTTCTTATTAGACCGTATCCGTTGGGCTGGTTTAGCAGAGTATCCAGAAAGGCAGAAGATGAGATAAGCCTCTTCCAGATAGCTGACGTATTTACCTGTAGTATGCACGCTTTTTAACCCCAGCACCGTTTTAAGCTTATTCAGGCTATATAGTGAAGTAAAATTGTCTATAAGATATGTACCTAGATTATTTATCTGTGTGGAGAATCTTACCTTATGCCTTTTTACTACGTCTTTGAACATCAATGAATCAAAAAGAATGCCTAGATAATCCCCAGGATCAAGATCTTTCATTATCACCTCCGGGAAACCTCCACCCACCATATACTGATCCAATAAATTTAAAAGCCCTCCTCGTTTGTCTGACAGATGTGCGAAGTCAAAATTAATATCAAAATCCTTAGCCCGTAAGAATTCCCGAAAATCGAAAGGTAATATCTCTATCGGCATGTGCCGGCCGGTCAAGTGGGTAGCCAACTCCATAGAAAGTAGGCGCGCGTTGGATCCGGTTATGATCATGTTATACCCTTCTCTTTGCAACCTATTGACAAACAGCTCCCAAGCGGGCAAATTCTGGATTTCATCAAAAAGAATATTCTTAACATCTCCATAGGCGGTATGAAGCTCCTTCATCAATTCTTCGGTCACTATTCCTCCGGCACTAACCAATACTTCTTCATCGAAATTAAAATACATAAAAGGCCGATCGCGGAGCAACATCAAAGAAAATATCGATTTTCCCGAACGTCTTGGCCCCAAAACAACCTTTATCAACGATGAATCAATCCATTTCCTGCCAAAAGGCGCTTGAGTCCGATCCAAATATGGCAACGTTAGAAGTTCTTCTTTTTTTATTTTTTGTCTAGAAACTATGTCTTTTAATATAGTTTTTTCCATATTACTTTATACGTACTGCACAAAATACCTATATTTTTGTGCAGTACACTTAGTATACTACCTAAAAAGAGAAAAAGTCAAGGTTTTAAGGTTATCTTACATTAAGACCGAGAATAACCTGCCTATCTCCCCTTTCATACGAAATGAATCTTTCTACCCAAACGCCACTTCCTTGATTATATTCTTATCTATCATATCTGATTTTTAAATAGTATACATTGGCAGTGTATATTATTTAGCCATTTCATACATTGGCAATGTATATTATTTTAGATTAAGCCCTGAAGTGGCCTCCATACTAAAAATTGTATTTGCACACTACCATAAGGAGTGAGCCAAGGCTTTGGGTTTACCGGCAATATCAAGCCGAGGCTAGCAGCGATTTGCGCCAGCCAGATAATTGGTTAGCCACGTCATCGATCTTCAAGTTGATAGCCACGCTCGTTTCTATCTTCACAAACCCCAAATCAAGCAGCAACCGCAAGATAAGACGGATAAGGAAGCACGAACCTAGCGCCTTCTGCAACAAGGCCGGCTTGTCCGGTGCCTCTTGGCAATGGCAAAGGGCCGACTCCAGTTTTATCGCCTCCTCCTGAACCAGAAAACCTAGAGAAGGCTGGTAGTCCTTAGGGCAATCCTTGGCCCAGCGGAACAACATCAAGGTTAGTTCATAGGCGGCGCGATAGACCGGCGGTTCGTTGTTGGACATAAAGAGATAATAAAAGATTAAACGACCAGAATCAGGAATATATTTATCGCTCCCGCCCTAAACGGTCGGGAGCGCCAAAAAAAAGAAAGCAGGAAAAGCTCGTCGCTCGGCCGGAAACGGCCGAGGCTTCCTCGCGCCATATCAGTCCCTAAGGCAACGCACGGAAAAACCGCCGGCGCGCGAATGGGCGTAACGGTTGACGGTAGAGTAGGCCGTGCTCAAGCCCCGATACCAAGCATAAGACCCGCCCGAAGGAGTAGACGACCAAAGGCCCTGGTGAGACCCCAGAGAGTAGAACGTACCATTAGTATCCCGGTAGCCAGGTAACTTAGCCGCAAAGCCGACTAAGTCATTGCCTGCTCCGACGCCCGAACCGACGCCAACCGCTTTGAGCGATCTGCCCACGCCATAGGTGCCGCCAGTATTGGTCGCCGGATCGGTAGCGTCAGCGCATCTTTGCCAGCCAACTACGGAAAAATCGCAAGGATATTGAGGATTAGAGCTATCAATGATCCCCAACACCGTCTTTTCCAAGGTATTATATTCCGCATCGGTCGGGATATGCCAACCAGCCGCGCAGATTCCTCTAGCGCCTGCGACTGCTGACCCGCGCATCGCTTCGTTCCAGTTATACAAACCGCCACCTGAATCACAGTTAGCCGGTAAATCATTGTAGCACCACTTCTCGATGACATTGTCAGACGTAATCGGATTGGTAGTACCCGCCGCTAGCATCGTACCAATATTGATATTCTCGGCCATCCAGCATTGGCCGCCGATTTGGACCGTACCATAGGTATTACCCTCGTCGTCAGTCATGATACCGCAACTCTTCTGGTTGAGCCACCTGGTGCCGTCACAAAGGTATGACTGGCCGGAAATAGGATCATAGCGGAGAGAGCCGGTATTAGCCGCCGCGCAGGCATCGGTAGTATTAGCGATCCTTATCGCTCCCCCGATGTCCAGCTTAGCGACGGGAACGGTGGTAGTACTGATGCCGATACCGACATTACCAGTATTACTGTTGTATATGTTAGTCCCGTTCATTGACCAGTACCCGACCGTAGAGCCGGAACCGCCAGCAATGACGGAATCGACGTAATTCTTAGTGGTAGCATGGGTAGAGGCGGTCGGAGTGCCGACAGTAACGGGCTGACTAAAATAGCCGGTACCGTTGACATAGAGCTTAGCGGTGGGGTTGGTGGTACCGATACCGACGTTGCCAT
>CAZSAA010000032.1:3450-7700 GCA_964604915.1 uncultured Gammaproteobacteria bacterium | reverse complement strand
TCTTATCCTTCATCTTCTTCCTCGCTTCGACGATAACTTCTTCCACGTGATCCTTCACCTTATCAATCGCCTTATACATGTCCGAGGCCGTCTTCTCTACCCGGAACATGTCTCTAGGTACTTGGATGTTAATCTCGGCGCGGAAAACTTCGCCTTTGTTATGTCCGGTCGTTTTAGCGACTTCGAAATCGCAGTTTATCACCGGCAGGTCACCCAGGAAGCGGTCAAGCATGTCCACTTTCTCTTGGATATAGTTACGGATCGCGTCAGTCAGCTCGAAACGGGTGGCTTTGATGTTTACCTTCATACGATTCATTATCCCGCCTTAGCCAGAAGAGGCGGAGTTAATTATAAAGGTGGCTAGAGTAATTATAGCACGCTTAGAAGAGCTTGACGATATCCTTATAGGTCACGAATACTACCAAAAGCATAAGGATGAGGAAGCCGATATTATGGATAACTGCTTCGGTCTCCCGCTTTACCGGACTACCCTTTATCCTCTCTATCACCAGGAAAAGCAAGCGTCCGCCGTCAAGCGCCGGGAATGGAAGGATATTGAGCACGGCCAAGTTGAGTGACAAGATGAGGGTCAAGCTGATCAGATGAGTAAAACCGAGTCGAGCCGCTTCACCAGTAATCTGAGCGATGCCGACCGGTCCGGCCAACTGGCCAGCAAGGTTGCCACCGGTAAAGATGGAAGCGATAAGGCCAGCGAAGGCTAAGACTATCGCCCACAGGGTCAGGATGGTATCGCGGAAGCCGTAATAGATGGCCCAGAAGAACGGGTATTGCACGGTACCGGTAGCCGTAATCGCTACACCCAAACTCTTGCGCCCTATCTCTTCGTTGTATCTTGGCGCTATCTCAAAACTCAATTGTTCCGTGCCGCGCCTAATTTCGAGAGTGAGCGCCTCGCCTTCCGGCGCTGCAGCTACTATCCCTTGCAAGGCGGCTTCGGTAGTCGGAAAATCGTTCTCAACCGAAATTATTATATCATTAGCCTCTAAACCTGCTTCAGCAGCAGCTGAACCCTCCAACACTTCCAAGACCGCTACCCGCGGCTCATCTACCCTGGCATGAGGCATATCGCCACCGAGCGATTGCGGCATCCCTATCATATACCCGAAGGAGAACAGGACAGCCGCTAAGATGATATTCATGAAGACGCCAGCGCAAAGCACGATAGCCCGCTTCCAGAGCGGCTTAGCAGCGAAGCTGTCACTTTCGAGATTATCGCCGTTCTCGCCTTTGATGCGGACGAAACCGCCCAACGGCAAGGCGTTGATAGAATATACCGTACCAGCCGGCTGTTCTGGCAAAGTATCGATACTCTTATTACCCTTCACTTTGTGCCATTTACCCGACTTATCCCTATATATCCCGATCACTCTCGGCGGGAAGCCGAAACCGAATTCCTCCGCTTTGATACCAAGCCTACGGGCGCTAAAGAAGTGCCCCCATTCATGAGCAAAGACCAACAGGGAGAGGACGATGATGAAAATTATAACGGTCATATCAGATTTCCATTATATCCTGCTCTTTCTTGTCCCGTATCGCCTTGAGTTCGTCGTTCCTAGCGCCAGTATATTCATCTAATTCCTTTATACTGCGGAATTTCTCGTCTTCCGCGATTTCCTTGGCCGCTTCGGCCGCTTCAATATCGTTTTTCACTTCTTCCCTGGCCTGCCTGAGACTTATCCTAGCTTTTTCCAGGCGTTCATTTAATTTCTTCACCAGTTCTTTGCGATTATCTTCGGTAAGGGGAGGGATGGTGAGGCGTACCTTGTCGCCTTCGTTGACAATGCCGAATCCCAGTCCGGCTTCGATCATTGCTTTCTCGATATTCTTAGAAATGCTCTTGTCCCACGGCGTCACGACCAGGCAGCGGGCGTCAGGTACGCTAACATTCCCTATCGCCGATATCGGATTCATCGTACCATATGCTTCAACTTTCACGCTCTCGAGCATGGCGGCGTTAGCCCGACCGGTACGCAGACTGGAGATATCCTTCTTGAAGAAATCGACGATAGCGGTAAATTCTGACTGCTTGGCTGATAGATGGCTGTTCATAATTTTATTGATATTAATTAATCGAAGCGATGCCCAAGTAGATAATGTTAGGGCGATCACGGTCTACCAAGATAACGCGGCCGGATCGGCTGGTGGGCAGCTTCTTGGTCGTCCAAGTTACTCCCCCATCCAAAGAACGGAAGAAGGTAGTGTCGGTAACATAGTATAGCTCATTCGCGCTCATCGGCGCAACTGCGATGGCGTTTATCTCCGCGTCGTTTTCCGGAGCGATGAGCTGCAAATTTTCCCAAGACACGCCATTATCACGGGATCGCACGATTGCTTTTTCACTAGCTAGAAATACTGTGCCATCGGAAACGGCCTGGGCGCCACGGAAACTGCTGCCGATGTTAAAATCCTTAATAGGCCCGCTCAGGTCCTGCCACTCCAAGACGGCGAAATTAGCCTCTACATCGCCCGAATTGCTAGAATCGGTTGCACTATTGGAGCGGAAGCTATAGAAACGGTTACGTCCGCTGATTGCGAAGACTAAGCGACTATCGAGCGGAGAGACTATCAACTGGGCGACCGAATCGCCTTCCAAGCGCTGAATAGTGCGCCAGCTTCCGCCCTGGTCGATACTCTTGATGATATCGCCACGCGAATTCCCGATATAGAGGTTTCGACTATTATAATGATCAACGGCGATAGTGGTAATGGCAACGGTAGCGGTATTGTCTATATATATTTGTTGGAAACTGCGGGAACAATCCTCCGAACGGTATATCCGGTTGGCGATAGCGGCATATACGCGGCATTGGTCCTGTGGATCAACCGCCACCGCGGCTATCGTCCCCGATGGCAGGCCCTGCGCCTGCATCCAGCCGTTATTCACATTATATGTATAGAGTAGCCCTAAATTAGCCGTACCTAGATAGACGGATTTAGGGTCCTGCGGATCAGCTGCGATAGCGGTAGCGGAAAGGCTAGTATAGCTCTTGGGCGCACCGGAAATCGTCGGACCATAGGCAAATTGATTCCAGGCGTCGCCACGAGTACTGGACACGAAGATGCCACCGACATCAGCGCTAGAGTCTTGGCTCCCACTAGGCGTCCCATTAGTCTTTAAGGACACGCTGCAAGCAGACAGTGAAAGCGCCGATATGACTAGGGTGGCGATCAGATAGATTTTTTTCATATGGTTATATCTCGATATTAGCTAAAGCGCAATTGATGGCGCGCCGGGCGCCCACGTTGGCCCAAATCATTTCCTGGGCATCTTCCAGTTGCTTGGCCGCTCGAACGGCATAGGCGGCAACGGAATCTCCTCGACCTGATATTAGCCTCGCCAAAGCTTCTATGCGAGGCAGGAAGCGTGTATAGGTTATCAACTCGGGCGAAGATACCGATACTAGCCCCAGATCACGCAAGAGAGTCTCCCAAGAGGCGAGCAGACTCTCGGCAACGGCCGCTTCCTCGTTGAAGCCGCCTTGACCGAGCCAAACATCCAATTCGCTATCATTTGGCATCAAACCGCTCTCCAAGTATGAAAGCAGGCCTTCAGCTGGCTTTATCGCCGATTCAAGCACCTCCCTATCATCCAGGTACCGCTCGGCTAGCAGAGGCTTACCCCAAGACAGAGCGGATATCTCCTTGGCCTGGCTGCGGGTCGCGCCTTTTGCTAAAAGATGGTCATATACCGTCTCGCGCGCTACGGGATAGAAACGGAAAAGAGCGGAACGGGAAACGAGCGTCGAAGGGATATTTTCCAATGATACGGCTAGCAGGATGATTATACAATTCTCACGCGGTTCTTCCAGAGTCTTGAGCAGGGCGTTAGCGCCCTCTAGGCTGAGGGTTTGGGCATCCTTGACGATGCCGATCTTATACGAATCTAGGAAGGAACTGAGGTTAAGGCGATGGATGAGCGCCCGCACCTGCTCGACAGAAATATTCTTCTTTCCCTCTTCCCTTTCCACTACCATCAGGTCACTATATGATCCAGGCAACTCGTCTGCAACGTCGGCCTGGCTGCGTGAAGCGATGAGGTTGCGGGCAAAAGCGGCAGCGATCGTGCTCTTGCCGATACCCTCCGGGCCGACGAATATGTATGACTGAGCCAAGTTGCCGCTTTCTATCGCCCTATCCAAGACCAAACACAAGCGCTCGTGCCCTATTTCGGGCCAGGAAAATCTAAGTTGTCTCTCCTTATCTGTCATTTATTTGCCCTCGCTTATCTG
>CAZSAA010000032.1:0-3350 GCA_964604915.1 uncultured Gammaproteobacteria bacterium | reverse complement strand
CCCTGTTCCAGCTTATCCGGCAAGCCGTCGCTATCGCTATCCTTACCCCCGAGCCGACTATCGAGCCCGACCGGAATCTTGGCGAGATCGACATTGCTGGCGCCGACGCCAGATTTTTGCATCAGGGCAAAGGCAGCACTGCCATCCTTCATATAGGTGCGGGACAGACTCTGCGGGTCGACATACCAAGCTTCGCCATGACTTTCCACCTGCAGCAGGATATATCCCTTGAGCTTGGTAGCGAAATATTGTCCAGCCGGCACATTATATCCGCCGCTATCATATGAGAGTGAGAACTTATTCTTGTTAGTAATAACGTAGGAGCTGCTGAGATTTACGGCTATCTGGCTATTCTTGCCATGCGATATGACGGATGCTTGGCCATATACCACGCCGTTGCTGTTAGTGTATGAGAAAAGGTATGGCCCAGCCGAAAGATCGACGGTAGCTGGCTTGGATGAGGATACACTCACGCTCCCTATCGTCTTGCCCGCGCTAAAGGTCTTATCGGCATTCTGGGTCAAGGCGATAATATTTATCTTCCTTGATCCCTTATCATCCTCCGAAAAGGAAGAAGAGATAGTAGCGGTACCGAGCGACAAGCTAACGCTAGTCCAGGCACCAGATTTGAGGACGATATCATAGAATACATCAGGAGTACCAAATTGGTCTTCGACCGAGATGGCATAGGTGCCAGCCGGATACTCCAAGCTGAGGCTACCGCTGCTATCAGTGCTGCTGGAAGATATGACGCTACCGATCTTACCCTGGTTCTGATAGTATATGCTTATATCTCGACTCTTTAGGGGCTGTTTGGCGGCATCAGCCTGCAAGTTCAGGCCAGCAAAACTATAGTCAAAGACCGTATCCCTATCCGCAGCCACCTTCACTCCCGAAATGACATAGCTACCCTTGGAATCAGAAATGATATAGTTGCCCTTGCGATCAGCGAAATATAGGTCATCAGGCGCTACGAAGACGGAAGCGGAACCGGATTCGGAAGTCTTGAAAGAGGACACCAGACTGGCACTAGTGCGGATAGCATTGCCATCGGCATCATGCCGTTCCTGATACAGGTTGAAACTGAAATTCTTCTTCAGGTTGCCAGATGGATCACGCAAGATGAGAGTGAGAGAGGGGATAAGTTTAGTAAGGGTGCGATCTTCGCCGCAATCGAAATGGAGAGCATTCCAGAACCAGAATTCCCCCACATCCCCCTTCTTATCATACACTTTGAGAGCGTAGTATAGACGGGAGTCCGGTTTTAATTTCTTGTTAGCGTAGCCGCTTTCATTCGTGCTGCCCGAAGCGACCTTTTTGCCAGCGGTGGGATAGCCGCTAAGGCTATCGGTTCCCTGCTCATATAGCTCGTAGTTAAGGTCGTCAATCGCGGCTCCGCCGATAGTCTTGAGATAGAGGGTCAGAGAAGAATATTCGCTACAGCTCTGATCGGTCTCAATATTACTGCTCACGTCGAAGTCATATTCGGTACTACGCCCCGGCTCGATCTCGGTATCCCAGAAATATTGGTAGTTTCCATCATTGCCCTTTATTTCGAGGACATAGACACCAGCCGGATATTCGAACAGGCCATAGCCAGAGTCCCCAATCTCGAAAGTACCGACATAATCGCCTTTCTGGTGGTCGTTCTCATCATCGATGCCCTGCTCATATACTTTTACCTCGGTGCCATCGGAAAGGTATCCGCCAGTGCTACTATCGCGGAAATACGCCTTGAGAGTGCTCAAATAGTGGCCAGTGACGGTAGTGTAGCCGTCTCTAACCTCAATGCCGTAGATCGGGAAGACCTTGCTGCCCCGGGTTATCATCAAAGCGTACGTATCGCCGTTATCCGCGATGCCCCGCACGCTCGCTTGGGGAAGATACATGACGAGGCGGCCGGAAGAATCGGTCGAGAGCGAGGCGACCAGCTCGTCGGTCGCTTCAATGGCGCTGCCACCGCTATATACCTGGGTATATACCTTTACCGCGTTATCCTTTATCAATTCTCCTTCACCGTCATAGAGGGTGAGGTCGATGGCGGAAAGCGTCCGTTCGAAAGTACTGGACGCATCGCAGGCGAAAGTGACGTCATAGTACCAGAAGGCGGCATTCTCGTTGCTTATCGCCGACATCTTCACCGCATACTTATCTTGTTGCGAAAAATCGAGGGTCACCTTGCCTGAAGTAGAATTAGTTGTCCCGGAATCTAGGCGACTACCCGGTGCGGCATCGCCGTTGGCGTCGACAATCTGGGAATATACTTCCACTTTCACACCTGGAATGAATTTTCCATTGCTATCGCGCGCGATGAAATCCGAGGTGCAGTCAGCGGCTCTGGCTTGGCCGGAAAAAAGTAGTCCGACGGCGGACAGGAAAATGGCAATGGCTAGAATCTTGGTTTTCATATAGTTGTTAGTTTAGAGGTATGACCTCCTCAAGATCATATGATTCAGGCACGAGATTCAAGGAACTGTCCTTGCCCGAAGCGGTCATCTGCTTGAAAGAAAGATTAACGTTAGCTTTGGTATTATAGTCAGCATCGAGCGAAGCAATCACTTCGAAGGTGACTGGGTTATTCTCGTCAACGCGCAGGTACGAGATCGGAAAGACCAGACGGCCGGACTGCCAGCTGCCACGAGAAATGACGCTGCCATTGCGGCGTATCCGCAAATCTTCGAGGTCGCCGCTGCCAGCGCTGCCCGAATTAACGAACTCGATCTGCTTGATATAGATGGAATCGCCGCCGGAGAGCTCACTAATAGTGAACTTGCCGATCACCCGGGTACCGCCACCTTGGGAGAGTGAAGCCAAGGATTCTTCCTTGATAACCGCCTTACCCACTGATCCGCTCGACGACACTATCTCAAAAGCTTGACTGCGGAGAGGAAAACTGGCTAGTATGGTCCGGTTAACGCTGATACTTTCTGCCTTCTCCAGTTCGAAAATCAGGCTCTGGCCAGCGCAACTAGCGCAATTCTGAGCGGTAGCGAGGATGGTCACCGTTACCTGGCCACCGGCCGGTATAACAATGGGATCACGATAAAAACGGAGGTCGGCATCGAGGTTGCGGACGCTCGAGCTCACGTCATAGCTGCGGCCGCTGCCATCCTTAGCCGCCAAGCGACTGATGATACCCCCATTATTGAGGCCCTTGAAATTGAAAGACAAGCTATTTATCTCCGCTCCTTCCTTGGAAGAGAAAATTAATTTGAAGACCGGATTATCGGCACTACCAGCTAAGAAATATCCGGAAGAAGGGATGTCCGCCAAGGTGACGATGAGATCGGCACTGGAAGAAGCTGGCGTTTCGCCTCCTGGCTGTTCTACTTGATCTGCCAGGCCAATGG
>CAZSAA010000031.1:0-7800 GCA_964604915.1 uncultured Gammaproteobacteria bacterium | reverse complement strand
CCGGAAACTATAATCGCGAAGTTAACCGATTGATTAGGAAATTCGAGAATATCGCTGATGTCTCGGAAAGGGCCTGGGAAAAGATTCAGACTGCCAAAGAGTTTGAATCAGCCGGACGGCCGATCGCTTTTTCGGATATCGGGCGCGTAGCGAAATACGTAGACGTTAGCGCGATAGCCGACCAATTGTCGGAAGAATATCCCTGGCTCTGCGGAATCAGGGCGAACGACCTCTTCTATATCAATTCGAGCATCCTGGATATGGATGAAATATACTCGAGCTACGAAAAATTCAATCTAGATGCCAATACGCTATGGAAGATCGCTAAAGCCGAGGTCAAAACCTTCGGCAAGCACCGCCGGCATCCTCGTAGCGACAGAGCCAGGAGAGCGAGAAGTTAAGGAAAATAGGCTAGGCCGGACCAAGAGTCCGGCCTTTTTTATCCTCTCATTTTATGATAAGATGAGACATAGGCACTAATCAGACGAATATGAGAGTACCAACCAGGAAATCCGAACAAAGAGCGCCTCGGCGCGAAACCGATAACCTCATAACCCAGGAAAAATACGAGGAACTGGAAAAGAAATTAAGATACCTTAAAGATATAAAGCGTCCGCGCGAATCAGCTGAAGTAAAGCGGCTGGCCGCTATGGGCGACTTCTCGGAAAACGCCGGATATCAGCTAGCTAAAGCGAGATTACGAGGGATAAACCGGCGGATAGACGAGACTGAGGACCTACTTAAAAAGGCGGAGATAATCCAGGCCAGAGCCGACAGTCATAGGATAGAGGTCGGACATCTGGTAACGCTGGAAATAAACGGAGAGATCAGGCGATACCGCATCCTCGGCTCGGAAGAATCCGATCCCGGCGCCAATATCATCTCGCACCGCTCCCCGATCGGCAATGCCCTGCTCGGCAAGACGGCCGGAGAAAGCGTGTCGATAAGGACGCCCAAAGGTGAATCAGTATATAAGATAATCAAGATCGAGGTATAAGAAAAGAAGACGCCGTTATCCTGGCGTCTTCTCTATTATCATCCTATATACTCGATTGCCTCCGTAAGTTCCCGCCTTGCCTTAGGTCGGGGTTTATTGTCCTTCGCCCGATATCCAAGCGATAGCATGAGGGTGGATTTTAAGTTCTTCACTGGTAAGCCCAATATCTCATCGACTTGGTCGGGCACAAACCCTTCCATCGCCGCGCAATCTATCCCAAGCAATGAGGCGGACTCCATCATTATCCCGAGCGGTATATATACCTGCGCCCTCACCCAGGAATCTAAACTAACGTCGTCGAGCGAATCGATCAATCCTTGCAACTCATTCCTCAGGCTAGAGAGGGATTCCTCTGATACATCCCTAGCCTTGGCTGTCCTTTGCACGATGCCGTCCGTCAGGCTTTCCCTGGCGTCAGTACGCCTCGCTAGAACGATAAGGACAGAGGAATCAGTTATCCTTGGCTGGCCATAGCCGGCCGCTTGGATCTTCTTCCTTATTTCCCCATCCCTTATCACCAAGAACTTCCACGGTTCGATGCCATAGCTGCTCGGCGCTAAACGACCGCTCTCTAGGATAGCCCGCAGCTTATCTTCCGGAATCTGCTTCTCCTTATCAAACAAACTTACCGCTTCCCTCCAATTCAAGGCGGCGATTATCTCTTTTTCCATATCTTTGCAAATGCCGTTATTTCCATTTTTACCAAGACAACGGCTTAGTCTTGACTATATGCAGTATATTATATATAATATACTTTGTAAAGTAATTATATTTAATATAGCATTTATATGGCTAACAAGCAAAAGGCGGGTTGCCCCGTGGAAGCGACTCTCAAGGTCATCGGCAAGAAATATGCCGCCCTTATCATCCGTGATCTTCTCACCGGCAAGAAGCGTTTCGGCGAACTCCAATCTTCTCTGGAGGGGATAAGCCCGCGCACCCTATCAATCAGGCTGCACGAACTGGAAAAGGATTGCATCATCGAGCGTAAGGCATATCCGGTCATACCGCTCAAGGTGGAGTACTCCCTCACCAAAAGCGGCAAGGAGCTACACCGCATAATCGGCAAGATGGCGGAATGGGGAGATAAATATAAGGATTGCTAGCATTTCCTCCTAGAACAATGACTGATATCCTTCGTCGATAGTGCGAATCATTTGGATAAAATAAAAACGCCGGCTTTGTGCTGGCGTTTTTTATTATAAAATCCTGGCTAATTCGAGGCTTCGTTCAATCTTTAGCAGCAGAGCGCAGAGATCCCTGCACCGCTTGGAGCCCTATCATCGCGCACTTATAGCGCCGAGGTGATATTTCTATTCCCAAGAGCTTTCTCACGTCTTCGAAGTCCATAGCCAATACCTCTTCCCTAGCCTTCCCCACTAGAGCATCGGTGAGGATGGAGATGCCGGCGGTAGATATGGCACAACCTTGCCCCTCGAAGGATATGGCGGCAATCTTTTCCCCGTCGAATCTGACATATACGGTCATATCGTCGCCGCAGCTGCGGTTATGCTGGTGGCAGCAAGCCTGCGCTCCTTCCATCTTCCCTTGGTGGCGCGGACAGCGATAGTGATCGATGATGTTCTTAGCGTAGATATCCATATCAGGCGACAAAAGAAGAATATATCCGCGACAAGACGTCAAAAAATCTGTCGATCTCCTCTTTGGTGTTATAGAACGAGAGACTTGCCCGCAGACTAGCCGGGACTCCCAAACTATCATGCAGCGGTTGGGCGCAATGATGTCCCGCCCGGGTGATTATTCCCTCTTCTCCTAGCAGGTCGGCGGCATCATGCGGGTGCAGTCCGGATAGGGCCAAGGAAAATAGCGGCAGACGGTTATCTTTTCCGCCTAGGAGCTTGGCGAAAGGGATAGTTTCCAGTTTAGTCAGGAAATATGCGGCCAGTTCCTTCTCTTTCTGTTCGATGAGCGTCCAGCCGATAGTATTTACATATGATATGGCGGCACCTAGACCGATGGCCCCCTCGATATTAGGCGTACCGGCTTCGAAAGCATACGGCAGCGGTGCCGAGACGAAGGACTGCTCCTTGACTGCGGATATCATGCCGCCACCACCCAAGAAGGCCGGCATGGTTGATAATATATCCTTACGTCCATATAGCACGCCCACGCCCGATGGCGCAAACAGCTTGTGTCCGGAAAACGCTAAGAAGTCGCAATCAAGATTGGTCACGTCTACTTTGGCATGCGCGATACTCTGGCAGGCATCCACGCAAGTTATCGCTCCGCGTTCCTTAGCTTGCGCGATCATTGGCTTAATGTCATATAGCTGGCCAAGGACGTTGGAAGCTTGGGTGAGGGAAACTAGGCGCAAGCGCGGATGAGCCAGGGCGACCTGCCAACTCGCCTCGTCGATATTTCCCTCCTCATCTATCCCTATATACATTATCTCTATCCCCATCTTTTCCTTGAGCTGCAACCAAGGGACGATGTTAGCGTGATGCTCGGCAATAGTGATGGCGATAACGTCTCCGGCCTGAAGATTAGCCTCGCCATAGCTACGGGCGACCAGATTGAGAGCGGCGGTAGCGCCGGAGGTGAAGATGACCTCATCCGGGTGGCAGTTTATAAATCTCGCCACTTCTACTCGCGCGTTCTCGTACAGATCGGTGGCTTCCCCTTCGAGAAAATTAGGGCCGCGATGGATGTTGGCATTATGGAGTGTATAATATTCTACTACAGACGAAATAACCGCCTGCGGTTTAGGCGCAGTCGCGGCGTTATCGAAATATATCAGCTTATTGCCTTGATATTTCCGGCCTAACAGCGGGAAATCCTTATTGAAATCTTTCATATCTTCCCTTTTATCATCTTAATAATCTCTTCCTTTACCCGCTCGTCCGGGATATCTCGGACGAAGATATCTGCCATGGACATGGCGAAAAGCCGGGCTATTTCTTCGGGTGACAATCCGCGGCTACGGAGATAGAATAAATCTTCGGCAGAGAGCTGGAACGTGCTGGCGCTATGGCCAGCTTTGACGTCATTAGCGGCGATATTGAGGCCTGGCGTCATCTCGCCCCTGGCTTTTGGGCCGGACAGGCGAAGGTGCAGATCGACCCGGGTATCGCTCTTCTGGGCGAGCGGCAAGACGTTGATGTTGGCGTCATAGCGTAAATGGCTGGCCCCGGAAATCATCGCATCCGCCTTGACCCGGCCGAAGCTGCCTTCCCCGCGGAAATCATAGTCCGCCCGAACCGAAAGTATTTGACTTTCCTTCCCGATAGCTAGCGACCGGCTCTCTATCCTTGCCCGTGCACCGAGGTCATGCTCCAGATGCCAGGCTTGCCTCCCTTCGCCCAGAAAAAGGTATGAGACGGATAGCTTAGCGCCTTCTCCGAGACGGAAATGGCGGCGATAGATATCTCGCCCGTCCATGAATTTTTCTGAAATCAAGAGATATGAGGCCTCGGCGTGGTCCGCTAAGGATATTTCCCGCTTATTAGCGTTTTCCCCCTCTACCCTATCAACAAAAAAAGCCTTGGTACCATCATTAGTCACGGTTATCTCTTTCTCTTCTTGTATATACACGACATTTCCCATACTATCCTACGCTATTTTCCATCTCTAGCTCGACCATGCGATTCATCTCTACCGAATATTCCAAGGGCAATTCCTTGGTGATCGGCTCGATAAAACCGTTGACTATCATTGCGGCCGCCTCATCTTCCTTGAGCCCGCGACTACGGAGATAAAAGAGGTCTTCGGCATTGATCTTGCCAGCCGAAGCCTCATGGGCGATGGTCGCGCTCGCGTTATTTATCTTCATCACCGGCACGGTATCGGAAATCGAGCGGTCATCGAGCAGCAGCGCGTCGCATTTGACGTTTATCGCCGCGTTCTCCGCCTTCTCCTTCACTTCGACCAGACCACGATATACCGCTTTGCCACCGTTCTGGCTGATGCTCTTCATTACGATATTCGAGCTGGTATTACTAACGGCATGGATGACTTTGGCGCCGGTATCCTGGATCTGCCCCTGGTTAGCAAAGGCGACGCCCAAGTGGTCGGCGCTCGCTCCTTCCCCGACCAATATCGAACAAGGGTATAGCATAGTGGTGTTACTGCCAAAATTCCCTCCTACCCATTCCATATGCGCACCCTTCTCGACAATGGCCCGTTTGGTGTTGAGGTTATAGGCATCCTTGCTCCAGCTTTCTACGCTGCTATAGCGGAAACGGGCGCCCGGCTTCACGTATATCTCCACGCCGCCAGCATGGAGCGAGTCCACGCCGTAGCGGGGAGCGCTGCAACCTTCGATATAGTGACCTCTAGCGCCTTCTTCGATGATGATGAGAGTATGTTCGAACTGACCCATACCCATGGCGTTCATGCGGAAATATGCTTGCAACGGCTCCTTCACTTCTACTCCTTTCGGGATGTATAGGAAAGTACCGCCGCTCCAGACGGCGCCATGGAGAGCCGCGAACTTATGGAGGTTGTTAGGGATGGCCTTCATGAAGTACTCCTTAATCAGATCCTCGTGATCCCGCAGTGCCTTATCCATATCCTCAAAGATGATGCCTTTCTTGCGAAACTTTTCCTTGAGGCTATGATATATCACGGTCGATTCATATTGGGCGCCGACGCCAGCTAAGACTTCCTGCTCAGCCTTAGGTATACCTAACTTATCAAACGTATCCTTGATATCTTTGGGCACGTCCGCCCAAGTCTGCGCCTGGCCATCCATCGCCTTGGCGTAGTAGGTTATGCGGGAAAGGTCCAAGCGCGAGAGATCGGGCCCCCAAGTAGGGAGGGGTATCTGTTTAAAAAGCTCGAGCGAAGCCAGGCGCCGCTCTAACATCCACTCGGGCTCGCCCTTATCCGCCGAGATGCGGCGCACGAGCGCTTCATCGACGCCAGCCTTGGCGCCTTTCATATATTCCGAGCCATTATATTCCTCCCAGAGCGAATCGTGGGCTTGTATCGGTTGTTCTGCCATACTATATGCCTGAAAATCCTTGTTGTTCTAATTCCTTGGCCAGGTCGCCCGAGCCGATCTTAGCGATGCGGCCCTGGGCCATGACGATCACTCGGTCGGGTGTCATATATTCCAAGATGCGGTTATAGTGGGTGACGGCGAGGATAGCCGTGTCTTTCGTCTTGAAACGGCGAATAGCGGCACCGGCCACTTCCAAGGCATCCACATCTAAGCCGGAATCGATCTCATCCATGATAGCCAAGGACGGTTCAGCCAAGGCTAACTGCAATAGTTCTGATTTCTTCTTCTCACCACCAGAAAAATCCTGGTTGAGATAGCGGTTAGACCAATCGGGCTTGATACCCAGTTTTTCGACTTCGCCATCTAGGCGCTGTTTGAAATGAAAGACATCTTCGGACGGTTTTCCCCGCCGCGTCCGGATCGCCTTATGCGCGTCGAAAAGGAAAGGATACAAGTCGAGACCAGCGATTTCCCGGGGTTCTTGGAAAGCCAGGAATAGCCCTAGAGCCGCCCGTTCTTCCGGTTTGGCCTCGGTAATATCTTTATCCTTGAACATGATTGTTCCTGAGCTGACCTGATATGCCGGATGACCCATGATGACGCTCGCCAAAGTACTCTTGCCCGAACCGTTTGGACCCATGATAGCTACGCTCTCGCCGACCGCGACACCAAAGCTGATATCGTGTAATATTTCCTTATCCCCCGCTGAGACGCTCAGCCCTTTTATCTCTAACAACATCTTGTTTTCCATATTATTATTCATATTTTGCCACTAAGACCTTTTTCTCTGTACCTTGCCCTAGTAGCGAAGCCAAACTTCGTGCTGAAAGGCTAACCTTTATATCCCTAAGTATCAGCGGCCAAGCGCTACGCAGACCGCACTGACCGAAATGGGCGCACGATTCATGATGGCAACGAACCTTGAGCTGGCCAGAAAGAGCCTCCAATATCTCCATCACTCCGATACTCTCAGCCGGACGGGAAAGATAGTATCCGCCCGAGGCTCCTTCCCGGCTAGAAGTAAGCCCCGCTTGCTGCAAAGATTTGGCAATCTGGCTAAGATATGGAGAGGATACCCCTAAATGCTTAGCCAAAGGACCCAAGGGGACTATTTCCCCTGGGTGACGAGCCAGCTCTAACATTATGAGCAGGCCGTAGTCAGTCTTGGCATCGATCTTGAGCATATCTAAGGTTAACTATAACTAAATGTATTATAGTTAAAAGCCAAGAAAAAGCAAGCTTTATGGTAATAGAGGAAAAAACTGGAAGCCTCCCCCGGCTAGCCAGTCGGAAATAGCGGCTTGGAATTCAGGTGGCCGGACGGAGTGATTGGATAGGTCGTCTTTAGGGATGACGACATATTCGATATGGTCTTCTTGACAGATGGGCCTGAAGCCAGCTGGCATATCGACTCTGAACACCATATTTATCTCATGCTGGAGGAATTTCTCTTCCGGAGAAAAGACGTTCTCGGATACGCCTAGCAATTCGCCGATCGGATAATCGCCTGGACCGAGCTCCTCCACCAATTCCCTAGCCAAAGCCTGTTGGGCGGATTCACCGTCCTCCACGTGACCGCCCGGCAAAAAAAGCCAACCCGCCTTCCGGCTATGGCAGAAAATGAGATTGTCACCCGAAACCATCAAAGCCCGGGCAATGACATGGATATGCGATTGAGGAAAGGTATATTGCATATCCAAATAATATCACCAACCAGGAAAAATTGGTATTGCCAACTATACATAGATATAGTATGATATTAGCGGAACGTTAGGTTTAGTTAGGTTTAGGTTAGTTGATTAGAGCCGTATCCAGGGGGATACGGCTTTTTCTTGCCATT
>CAZSAA010000030.1:0-7828 GCA_964604915.1 uncultured Gammaproteobacteria bacterium | reverse complement strand
GAGCAAAGGACTGAAAATCCTTGTGTCGTCAGTTCGATTCTGACCCGGGGCACCAAACTGAGGGAAAAGTTAGACCGGTAGGTCTGATTTTTGTTTTGAGACCTAAAAAATTTTACAAAACCCAAATAAAACCATACAATAAAATCATACGGGGTGTCGTATACCGGTAGTACGCATGCTTTGGGAGCATGTTGACTGGGTTCAATTCCCAGCACCCCGACAATTATAACTAACTCCAGAAACTAAAATGCTCGAAGACGGTAATAAAACTTTATACCTTTTTCTTGATGAATCTGGTAATTTCGACTTTAGCCCAAAAGGAACGAAATTTTTTATCTTAACCTCATTTACCACCTTTAACCCCATTTTTAAGCGCGACAAATTAATAGAACTACGCTATAAATTACTGTCAGAGGGAATAGATGAAGGTTTTTTCCACGCGTCTGAAGATAGACAAACAACAAGGGACGCTATCTTTTCTATATTAACCGAACTAGGCGATACCTATGATGTCCGTTCAGTTTTAGTGAGAAAAAACAGAGTAAATCCTTCATTATATGAAGAATACTATCCTAAAAAAGGACGAATGATAAAAAGAACCACTGGGATGGGATTATATAAGAAAATTTGCGAATGTCTTTTAAAATATATCTTTACGGGTAAGAAAAATGATGTAAAAAAGATAGTTGTTGTTCTAGGCGCTTTATACACAAGCGACAAAAGCAAAATAATTTTACAAACACTAAAACGTTCCTTAAAAGAAAATTTTCCTAGAATACCGTTTGAAATCTATTCACACCAAGCTTGTGTCGATTTAAACTGCCAACTAGCCGACTATTGCTGTTGGGCTATCGCAGTAAAATATGAACGAGGAGAGGGGCGACCCTATGAATCAATAAAAAATAGGGTATCTAGCGTGTATGATTATCTAAAAAGGGGTAGCATAGAATATTATTCATACCCAGACAAAAAATGATAACGCTATATTAAAAACGACCACTCCCCCTATCCTTTCGGAAGAGCCCGAGGGCTCGTATCAGGGGAATGGTACCTTTATGTTATTTATTATATATAAGAAATATATAAATTACAAGCCATTGTTACAAAATCCATTTAAGTCGGCCTTTGCCCTTGATTTTTATTTAAATTCATGCTAACATCTACTTGTTTTATATAAACTAAAAAACTATAAACTTGGACAACAGGATATGCCAAACAAAGATTCAGCTAAAAAAGAGCTAAGAAAGACCAAAAAGAGAGTCATCGCCAACAATCGCGTCAAGGACACGATGAAGACTATGATCAAGAAGAATATCAAACAGGTAGAAGCCGGCGAAAAGCAAGTCGCCGAAAGCTTCAATCAGACCATCAAGGCGATCGACAAGGCCGTCAAGAAGGGTCTGATCAAGAAAAATAATGCTGCCCGCAAGAAATCGAGGCTGCAAAAGAAGGTTAATTCATTACTAAAATAAACTAATCTAACTTCTTCTTGGATTTAGGTTTTGCCTAATTCTAGGATAAAGCTAACACTATGTTGACCAAAGAAGAAAAGGACAAGATCGTCAAAAAGTACCGGACCCACGCCAGTGATACTGGCTCATCCCAGGTCCAGATCGCGATCCTCACTGAAGAGATCAAGCTCCTGACCGAGCACCTCCAGAAGCACAAGCATGACTATTCTTCCCGCCGCGGCCTCCTCAAGAAGGTCGGCGAGAGAAGGAAGCTCCTCAAATACCTCCAGAAAGATAATGCCCCTGCCTTCCGCGAATTAGCTGAGAAACTAAAGCTCAAGATCGCCAAGAAGATGCAGCAGGAGGAAGAGGAAGAGTTGCAGAAGCGCAGCAAAGAAGAACCGGTCGAGGAAGCCGTAGCGGCCGACATAATCGAAGAAGAGGTAGAAGAATAATATGATAAAGCATCCCGAACAAAGGGTGGGCGTATTGGTAGACGTATCGAACATGTACCATTCCGCCAAACATTTGTTCAGCCGGAAAGTAAACTTCAAAGAAATATTGACCCAAGCAGTAGCCAACCGCAAACTTATCCGGGCTACTGCTTATGTTATACACACCGAGGGCGAAGAAGAGACCGCCTTTTTCGACGCACTTACCCAGCAAGGGTTCGAGGTGAAGATGAAAGATCTCCAGATATTCTCTGACGGCAGCAAGAAAGGTGATTGGGACGTCGGCATCGCCGTCGATGCCATCAAGCTTTCAGAAAAACTCGATGTCATTGTGATAGTTTCTGGCGACGGTGACTATCTCCCCCTCATGGAATACCTGCAGAATAGCAAGGGCTGCCTTGTTGAGGTTATGGCTTTCCGAAAAACTTGTTCCTCACAATTGGTCGAGCAATCGGACGACTTCATCGATTTGGCTGCCGACCGGAAATTCTTGATATATAGCCGTACTAAATTCGCTGATAGCCCGAAGGACTCGGTCGGAAAGACCGACATGAACAATAGATTGAAAAAATAAATAACTATGGCTGACCGTCAAATAGATAGCGCTGTAAATCATCTTTACAGTCCTGCAATTTGACGGCCAGCTCACAAAATTATGGAAAAGATAATCCAAACCCAGTGGCTGGACCGCCCACTCACCCTCAAAACCGGCAAGCTTGCCTTGCAAGCTGACGCTTCGGTTCTCTGCCAGTATGGCGAGACCGTCGTCATGGCTAACGTCGTACAAGCCAAACAAGCGCGCGAAGGCGTCGAATTCTTCCCTTTGATGGTGGACTTCGAAGAGAAGCTCTATGCCGCCGGCATAATCAAAGGTTCGCGCTGGATCAAGCGCGAAGGCCGCCCGACCGACCAATCCGTCCTCACTGGACGCATGATCGATCGTTCGATCCGCCCCCTCTTTGATGAAAGCGACCGCCGCGACGTCCAGCTTATCATCACCGTCCTCGCCGTCGACCAAGAGAACGATTACGATATTGTCTCTTTGATCGCCGCCTCCGCCGTCCTAGCCATTTCCGGCATTGACTGGAAGGGCCCTATCGGCGGCATCCGTGTCGGACTAATAGACGATCAACTCGTCTTCAACCCCACCTATGAACAACAGGCCAAGAGCCCTCTCGACCTTATCGTCGCCGGCACTGACCAGAAAGTCATCATGCTCGAAGCCGGCGCCAATGAAGTGCCAGAAAATCTGATTGCCGAAGCCATCATGGCCGGCCAGAAAGAAATGCAGCCCGCTATAGACCTGATCAAGAAATTACAGCAAGAGGTAGGTCCCAAGAAGAAAGAAGCCAAGCCTGTCCTCAAGAGCCCAGAAGAACTGGAAAAGGAAACGAAAAAGAAAGAACTCCTCAAGATTGGCGAGGCCTGGCTCAGCGATAATATCAAGAAAATACTGTTTGACAAGGAATACTATTCCAAGGGTGAACGCAAAGCCGCGGTTGCTGCTATCAAAGACCAGCTCGCCGGCTTCCTGTTCGAGAAAGGATATGACAAGGACCAGCGCGCCTATGTTATAAAGACCTTAGCCGAAGAGATGATCGAGGCGGAAGTCACCCGTTCCATCCTGGAAGACAAAAAACGCATAGACGGCCGCGCCCTTGACGAGATCCGGCCTCTCAATGCGGAGGTAGGGATCCTGCCTCGCGACCACGGCGCCTCCCTGTTCTCCCGCGGCGAAACCCAGGTGATGTCCATCGTTACCTTGGGTGCCCCCGGTCTAGAACAATCGCTCGAAGGGCTGGAAGGCCAGAGCAAGAAGCGTTACATGCACCACTATAATTTCCCTCCATATTCCGTCGGTGAAGTCTCACCGCTCAGGGGTACCGGCCGCCGCGAAATAGGTCATGGCGCCCTGGCTGAAAAAGCTTTGATGCCCATGCTTCCCGATCGCGAATCATTCTCATACACGATACGCGTCGTCAGCGAAACCTTGGGCTCCAATGGGTCTTCCTCCATGGCCTCTACCTGCGCCTCTTCGCTCGCTCTTATGGACGCTGGTGTACCGATCAAGAAAGCGGTCGCTGGCATTGCTATGGGTCTTGCCTCTAACGCGGACATGAGCCGCTGGGAGGTGCTCACTGACATCCAGGATCTCGAAGACGGCCCTGGTGGCATGGACTTCAAGATTACCGGCACCGACACTGGCCTTACCGCCATCCAACTCGATACCAAGACTGACGGCCTCACGGAAGAGATAATTCGCAAGACCTTGAGCCAAGGCCGTAACGCCTTGAACCAGGTACTCTCCGTCCTTTCCTCCGCTATCGCCGCACCTCGAGCCGAGCTTTCCCCATATGCGCCTAGGATAATTAGCTTCAATGTCGATCCGGAAAAGATCGGCATGATCATCGGTTCTGGCGGCAAGACTATCAACAAGATCATTGACGAGACTGGCGCTAGCATCGATATCGAAGACAGCGGCCTAGTCATGGTCTGCGGTACTGACGCGGAGAAGGTCAAGGAAGCCGTCGAGACTATCAAGATGATAATCCACGAATTCCAGCCAGGCGAAATAATCGCTGGCAAGGTGGTCCGTATGCTCGAATTCGGCGCTTTCGTCGAACTGAGCCCGAGCCAAGACGGCATGGTGCATGTGAGTGAAATGGCTCCATACCGTGTCGGCAAGCCCGATGATATGCTCAGCCTGGGCGATATCGTGACCGTCAAGGTAAAAGGCGTCGACAGCCAAGGAAAGATCAGCCTGACCATGAAAGATATGCCTGAAAATGCTAAGTATTGGGAAGGTGAGAAAGGAAAGATGACCGGTGACTTCAATGCTTCCCGTCCGCGTCCGAGTTTTGGTAGCCGCGATGGCGGATTCAACCGTCGCCCGCGCCCTGATTCTCGCCGCAGCTAGGCTCTTGACTAAAAAAAGCTATTAAGCTAATATTGCTTCATAAAAATTAAAGAAATGAGAAGAATATGTTAATGATCAAACTATCGAAAGTAGGAAAAACCAATAAGAAGATGTTCCGCCTAATCATATCGGAAAAAGGCCGTGATCCGTTCGGAAACGTCTTGGAAATCCTCGGTTCATACGATCCCTATACCAAGAACTTGCAAGCCAAAGGCGACCGTATCAACTACTGGATTAGCAAAGGCGCCCAAATGACCCCGACTGTCAATAACCTACTCGTGGGCCATAAGGTGGTCGAAGGAGAAAAGATCCTCGCCACGAAACGGGTAGCCACTAAGCCGGAAGAAGGAGCTAAGGAAGCGCCAGCTGCTCCCGAACAAGCGTAAATTGACAAATTAGGTTAGTATAGTAAAATATTAATAGCCGACCCGATAGAAGGAAGGCTTAATAAACGATATCTTTCAAAATTTGACATTTAGCCAATTTGGAAAGAAGCACGAAACTCTATGGAATCAGACAAAGCATTTTTAGAGACAATTGTTAGAAACATTGTCAGCAATCCGGAAGGGGTCATGGTAGATAGGACCGTAGATGAAAGAGGGGTTCTCTTGACCTTGAAGATTGATCCGTCCGATATGGGCTACGTGATCGGCCGCAAAGGCCAGACCGCTCAGGCTATCCGCACCCTGCTCAAGATAGTCGGAGCTAAGAATAACTCCCGCGTCAACCTCAAAATCTATGACCCGGAGGGAGGCAACCATCGCTCATCCGATGATTCCCGCAGCAATGAAAGCAGCATTCCCGATATCGACACCTCTGCCTTAGACGATTTGAATATCTAATCAAGGCACATAACAAAAGAGCCACCATCCCCGGTGGCTTTTTTGTGATTATTGCGCTAAGATATCCCTATGAAAATCCACTTGCTCACAATCTTCCCCGACATGTTCGACTCATACCTGAAAGAGGGTATGCTTCGCCGGGCTATCGACAAAGGATATATCGAAGTATTCATCCACAACCTGCGCGATTGGACGCATGACCGCCACCGCAGTGTCGATGACACGCCATATGGCGGCGGCGCCGGCATGCTGATGAAGATAGAACCGCTATACCAAGCGATAAAGGAGATAACCAAGGATTGGGGAGAAGATAGGCGGAAGAAGGTGTTATTGCTCTCGGCATCAGGCAAGAAGTGGCAGCAATCCCTAGCCAAGAACTATGCTAAAAAAATAGATGAGCTATTGCTCATCTGCGGAAGATATGAAGGGGTTGATGCGAGGATAAAGAAGTTCATTGACGGCGAGATATCGGTCGGCGACTATGTCCTGACCGGCGGCGAACTACCCGCTCTTATCATGATCGATTCTATCAGCCGTCTCATCCCGGGGGTATTGGGGAACAAGGAAAGTATCGTCGAAGAATCGCATTCGGATAAGGAGTGGCTCGAATATCCCCAATATACCCGGCCGGAAGTCTTTGAGGCCGACGGTAAAAAAATGCGCGTCCCCAAAGTCCTTATCCAAGGCGATCATGCCAAGATCAAACAATGGCGTCTAGAAAACCGTAAAAAATCAAGCTAGCTCAGATAACCTACCCTCCACCATGAAGCCTGAGGCTTTAGGATGACCGCCGCCCCCTAAGAATCTAGCTAATTCGGAAATATCGGAAGCTTCGCCCATGCCGCGCAAGCTTCCTTTTATATTATTGCCTTCTTCCCTGACCATTAGTAGCATATCGACGCCGCCGACATTACTGAGGAAGCCGGATATATCGCTAAACGCATCAGAATCAACCGTTTCTTCGCCTAATGCCTGCCGCACATCTTCTTCTGAAAGAGCGCAAACCGCCATATCCAGCTCCTTATTGACCTTGAGTTTTTCCATCGCCTTACCCCAGAGCTTTAAGGTAGCCACCGTCTTATTATTGCTTATCCGACTGATTATCTTAGAAAACTGAGCGCCTTTGGCTAGCAGGTCGGAAGCAGCGGAGATAGTCCCTGACGAAGCGTTGGGATAGAGGAAATTAGCGGTATCGGTCAGGATGCCGGTCAACAGACAACGCGCCATATCCTTGCCTATAGCCCGCTCATTGTCGATAAGGAAGCGATATATCACTTCGGTAGTCGAAGCTTGATCCGGCCGCCTGATCTCTATATCCGCATAATCATCCATACTGGGATGATGATCAAATTCGATGATGAAAGGGGGTTTTTTTGACGCTTTGGCCGCCATAATCTCTGGCTCGAGCGCCGTACGCGACAAGGAACCGCAATCGACGACTACCAACAAATCGAAATCCTCCAGGCGGCCAATTTCTTCCGGCGAGCTGCTAATCTCATCCTCATGCGGAATATCCAGGTATTGCCCGTGCTTATTGGAACAAAAGAGGCGATATGGCTTGCCAAGCTCGCCCATGAGCTCAGCAATCGCGCCGGCCGAAGACATGGCATCCCCGTCCGGATTGACATGGCTGATTACCAAGACGCGCTGGGCGGCAACCATCGCTTGATACGCCTTCTGATGTAAGTCTTTGAAGTCCATAATTGATTAAGTTTACGGGAAATACATGAGGATGTAAATACTCTAAAAGATTATCTACCTTACCCGCAAAAAGTCCTGGATATTCTCTGGACACTTTGGGGATTGTTTCAAAAATACTTTCGAATATTCAATTCGCATTCATTATTTCTTAGATAAGGAGTCCAAAGCCTCGCGATTATCTTTGAAGCGATACTGGTCGCCAATCTTTCTTTCTGCTTCTGATTCCTTGATGGACGATAGCAGGTAATCGCTAGGGGTATCTTCATTCAAGGTGAAAAGTACCGCCCTATTACGGATAAGCTGCTTTAAGAAGGCGTTAATAACCGCGCTCAAGCTAAGTCCTAAATCAGCCGATACTCTTTGCGCGTCTTCTTTGACTTTCTTAGGCGTTTTTATGTTTATCACTACGGAATCCATATTATTATATACTTAATATATACATTTTATATACTTAGTATATATCAA
>CAZSAA010000029.1:0-8097 GCA_964604915.1 uncultured Gammaproteobacteria bacterium | reverse complement strand
GGCTCTCGTCCGACCAATAGTCAGCGATTTGCGGCGCTTCGAGCTTCATCTTGACACACTCCTCTTCATGGCAATCAAGCATAGCTAGGGGGCTCTTGAGCAAATTCTTCTTACAATTATTACAAATCTTGGATTTGCGTCCGCGTTCCTTATAGAATTCGGCTAGGTGCTTGGCATATTCTTTCCGGCAATCTGCCTGTCCCAAGCTATTTATCTGCACTTGGACGTTGATATGCAATTCGCGGAAAAAATTTACCGCCGCTACCAATAAAATTGCTTCGGACATCGGCTGATTCTCGCCGATAATCTCCAGATCAAACTGGGTAAACTCCCGGAAATATCCGTTCTGCAAGCGTTCTTTTCGAAAAACTGGGCCAATCGAGAAAGAGCGCAAAGGCGGCAGGGATTGGCCTACCTCTACCGGCTGCTGGAAATAGGCGCGCATAATGCCTTGGGTCATTTCTGGACGCAATACCCCTTTCTCGCCACGTTCACATTCCAAGTGATACATGTCTTTGCCCGATTCTTCTCGTAACGCTTTCTTATACAAATCAGCACTCTCGATAATCGGCGTCTTAACGTGATAGAAGCTGTATCCCTTAGCGATATCCTGGGCTTTTTTCTGGACGAAGTCCCAGAAACGCCCTTCAGCCGCCATGACATCTTTGGTACCCAAAATCCGATCCGGCAGTTTGGTCGGACGCTTTTCTGTTTTCTTAGGAGCGTTCTTATCTATCATTTCTTTTTTCTGTTTAGGCATATGATTAATACTGAGGCAAGTCTTCCTGATTGAAGACGGTCATCCGCGCCAACGGCCAGCCACGCCACCATACTTTGCCGATTATAAAACTACGGTTCAAAGGTCCAAATACCCGTGAATCAAGGGAGGCGGTGCGATTGTCCCCCAAGACGAAATACTCATCATCGGACAACTTTACACGATCCTCGCTGTTAGCGATGGTCGGGGTACCGTTGCCGAGATATTCCTCCTTGAGGACGAGCCCGTCCGGATTCTCATCATTATATATAGAAACTTGCCCATCCTTTATTTTTACTTCCTCTCCCGGCAAGCCGATGATACGCTTGATGAAATATTCCTGGGGGTCCTTGGGATAGCGGAAGACAACTACTTCACCTCGCTGCGGTTCGCCGAGACGGTAACCTATCTCATTGATTATCAGATATTCCCTATCATGGAAATTAGGTTCCATCGAAGCGCCTTTGACATAGAAAGGTTGGATCAAGAAATAGCGGACCGGGATGATTATTGCTAGAGATATAGCCGCTACCTTGGCAAATTCCCAAATAAATAAGAAAAATTTCTTAAACATAAAATAAAATTAGTCTTTAGTTGCGATAAACGCAACGCGGACTGCCATATATTAACACAAAATGATAAAAAAATAAAGGTACCCAGGATTAAAGGAAATGGGAACTAATAAAGTATAGTGAGGAGACGTTCCTAAACAAAATATGTTGCTAATGATTCAAAGCTCATAAATATAAAGAATGACCATATTTATTTATAAAGAATTTAACCGGATAAGTTAACTCTTTACCAAGCGCCTCATCAATGGATAGCCAAACAGGTCTGACTCCTTCATCATTTATTTTAATAGTATCGAGATAATCCGTCTTTGCCACATATAAATGCCATCTGTGATTATCGGCTCCACGCCTGCACTCATCGCCGATAATATCCTCTTCAACAAATAGCTTTAGCTCATCTGCCCTAAGCGCGACTTCTTCAAAGAGCTCACGCCTTACGGCGTCATCAGGACTCTCTTTAATATCAAGGTGCCCGGAGGGAATTGTCCAAGCGAATGGATAAATGATCCGTTCGAAAAATAAAGCCTTATTCTCCTTATTAAACACAAAGACGCCGACGCTCTCGTGCCAATACTCTTTTGCATCATCTACCCACCAAATTATCTGGGGATCTATTACGATCATCCTAGGAGAAACTTTGCCGCAATCATCGCACTTATAGAAAGTTTTTTTATCTTCAAAAATCCTATTGATTCTTTCTGAATGGCAAAGGGGGCAAAATTGATGGTATTTATTATCTTTCGGCAGTTCAAAATCTATTTTCATATATCAGACATTATACATTTTTTACTTAATTTATTGCAAAATATTTATTGCAAAATATAAAAATATACAACATAAACGTATTATTCGATAAACATCGCATCGCCATAACTGAAGAAGCGATAGCCTCTTGCCACTGCTTCTTTATACGCCTCCAGGACCGCTTTTCTGCCAGCGAAGGCGGATACCAGCATCAGCAAGCTCGATTTAGGCAGGTGAAAATTAGTGACCATGGCGTCGACCAGATGGAAGCGATAGCCTGGATAGATAAAAATGCCGGTCCAAGCGGAAAAGGCCTGTTCGGGGGTCACATACTTTCCTTTCCTTATCTCCAAAGATGGAGCGACCGATTCCAGGGTGCGCACGCTCGTCGTGCCGACCCCGATTATCCGCCTTCCCTCGTTCTTAGCGGCGACGATTTCTTTGAGCGCCCGCTTTGATACGCTGATCCATTCCTGATGGATCTCATGTTGCCGGATATCCGCGCTCTTAACCGGTCGGAACGTGCCCAACCCGACATGCAAGGTGACCGGCACTATCTTCACTCCTTTCTTTTTTATCTCCTCCAATAACCTCTTAGTGAAATGGAGCCCAGCGGTCGGCGCGGCCGCCGAGCCATCCTTGCCGGAGGCGGCATAGACCGTCTGATATCTTAACTTATCTTGGCTGTCGCTATTCTCCCGATGGATATAGGGTGGCAACGGGACTTGGCCTACGCGGCCGATTTCCTTCATGAAGTCCGCGCCTCCTAGTGAGAACCGTACGATCCAGGTGCCACCGGCCGAAGGGGATATGAGATAGGCTTCAAGTTTTTTAGAGATGACTATCTTCATCCCTGTCTTTGCCTTCCCTTTTATCAAACACTCCCAATCTTTGCCGGCCAAATGCCGGTGCAAGAAGACTTCCATCTTCCCGCCGCTCTCCTTGATGCCGGATAGGCGGGCGGGAAAGACCTTTGAGTCGTTTACTACGAGCACGTCCCCGGCTCGCAAGAAATCAGGCAGGTCATAGAAATGGCGGTCGAGCAATTCCTTTTTCTTGCGCCTGAACACCAAAAGCCGCGAATGATCCCGCGGCTTGGCTGGCTGCTGAGCGATGAGCTCAGGCGGCAGATAGTAATCGTAATCGGATAATCTATACATAATTAGACCAGGCGGTCTTGCCGGGCATCCTTGAGACCGAGATGGCGATAGGCTAGGCCGGTAGCTATACGCCCGCGCGGGGATCGCTCTAGGAAGCCGATCTGCATCAGATACGGTTCATATACGTTCTCGACAGTGTCCATATCTTCCCCGATGGAAGCGGACAAGGTGTTAAGGCCTACTGGTCCGCCCTTGAAACGGTCAATGATAGTCGAGAGTATCTTGCGATCGACGAAATCCAGGCCTAGCTCATCGATCTCAAGCATGGCGAAGGAATCAAGAGCGCCGGATAGGTCGATATAGCCATCGTGTTTTACCTCGCAATAGTCGCGCACCCGCTTGAGCAGGCGATTGGCGATACGCGGCGTCCGACGGCTGCGGCTGGCGATTTCTTCCTTGGCATCAGCATCGAGCTTTACCTTGAGGATATTAGCGCTACGCGCTATTATGCGCCCGATATCCTGTTGTCCATAGAAGTCAAGGTGGTTGATGAGGCCGAAACGATCGCGCAAAGGAGCAGACAGCAAGCTAGCCAAGGTCGTAGCACCGATGATGGTAAAATGAGGCAGGTCGAGTCGCAGAGTTCTGGCACTCGGACCCTTGCCCATGACGATATCCAAGGAATAGTCTTCCATCGCCGGATACAAAATCTCCTCGATGCTCTTATTGAGCCGATGAATCTCATCGATAAAAAGGATATCACCTTCGTTCAGGTTGGTAAGGATAGCTGCCAAATCGCCGCCTTTCTCAATCGCCGGTCCGGAGGTGACCTTAATATCGGCGCCCAGCTCATTAGCGATGACATGGGCCAAAGTGGTCTTGCCGAGTCCGGGTGCGCCATATAACAAGACGTGTTCGATCGCTTCGCCCCTTTTCTTGGCGGCGGCAATCGCTATTTCCAGGTTCGCCTTGATCTTGTCCTGCCCGATATATTCGATGAAGGTCTTGGGACGCAAAGTGACGTCCAGGACGACGTCCTGGCCGGAATCTTGTGGCGCTACTAACCGGTTTTCCTGGTCATTTTCCTGCATATAATGTTAATTGTAGAGTCTTTTAATACTATTGGCAAATAGCCGCCTATTGCGGCAATATATCCCAGGTCTGCAGTCCGCTGCCCCAGATATCGATGGATTCGCCCAAGAAACGAGGAGAGGCGGATGATAAAATATCGATAAAGGCCTTGATCCGGGCGCCAACCTCTCTAACGATGGGGCCATCTTGTCCATGATATGGCCAAGGAGCGACATATCCCTGTGCTTCCAGCCCTAACGCTTCCGAAATCAGCAGAGCACGCGGCAGATGGAAGCGGTTGCTCACGATGATAAGGCTCTCCAGACTGAAAACATCGCGGGCACGATAGAGACTGTCATAGGTATCGAATCCGGCGTGATCCAAAAAGATATCTTCCGGCGCCATACCGAGCGAGAGCAAGTAAACACGGGCAGCATTTACTTCATCATAACTGCGGCGCCCATGATCCCCGCTTACCAGCACGACTTCCGCCTGGCCAGACTGGTACAAAGAAAAAGCCGCCTCTAGCCGCTCCTTAAAGACCGCTCCTGGCTCCGTATCAGATATCGCCCGAGCACCGAGCACCAAGGCGACGCGCTCCGGCCTGACTCCTTCCGCGCGCTCCTTTATATCCGCCTGGAAAAAGAGTGGCAGCGCCAAGCTAGCCGCAAGCGATAAGGCTAGCAGACTAACAGATGTCCTTATCACTATCTTCCTAAATTTCATATATCAAGCCCGAAATTCGCAAATACCGTTGAAATCACAATATTTGCACTTGAACTCCGTGGGTGTAGGGGCAAAATCGCGCGCCGTCACCTTAGCTACGAAATCACCGACCTCCGAGCGGAATTTCTCGATTTCTTTAGCGGTTGGCAAGAACGACAGCTCCTCTCCGGTCTCCAGATAATAATATGAAAGCGATTCTACCGGCTGCTTCATTTGTTCTTCGATAAAGAGCCAATAGAGGATAAGTTGTCGCTTGATCTGGGAGTCCAGCTTTTCCTTGCCGCTCCCAGTCTTGTAATCGATTATCCTCCATCCCTTCTCTCCCTTGTCTATCCTATCAATCTTCCCCTTGAAACAGCTATCCTCGAAGCGGAAAGAGAAATCCTTTTCCAGATGCAGGACATCGGGCAAACCCTTGAGATTGCCGTGGAAAAGCTTGAGCAAATCCTTGCCCTTCTGCCGATACTGCTCCCGCCTGTCGGCGGAAGAGAACCCGTCTTCCTGCCAACAAGTATCGTATATTTCTAACAGGCGTTTACGGCTAAAAATGGGCTGATCCAGACCCAATTCCCGTTTCCCGCCGAACAAGTCGGCCTGGAATCCGTTATTATCCGCGACCGGCTTGAAAAATTCGTATAGGGTAGAGTGGATAGTTCGGCCAAAGATGAAATTATCACGCTCGATAGGGGTCGGCACCTTGAGAATATGCGCGAACTTATACTGTAACGGGCAGCTGGTATAGGCGGCGAGCTGGGAAAACGAGAACTCCTTAGGTATTTCCAATCGGAGCGTCCGATCGGTCTCATCGCTCTCGTTGTTATCCAGCCGAGCCAGGTCGCGCAGCAATTCGCTCTTTTTCTCACTCTGAGAAAATGGCATTGGCGGGCAACCGGCTTCTTCCAAGAAGCGGGAGGGCTTCTTTTCCAAGATGCCGCCGCTATCTTTGGCACAGCAGAGGTATAAACGGCTTTTAGCCCTGGTCAGGGCGACATAGAAGAGACGACGCTCTTCCTCGATATGCGCCTCCTTGCCAGTACTGATCTCCTCTTCCTTGACTAGCTCATCCGGTATCGGCAGAGCGTCACTGCGATTAGTGCTCGGAAACGACCGCTCGTTGAGGTCGACGATAAAGACGTACTTGAATTCCAAACCCTTAGCGCTATGGACGGTCATTATCTTTATCACTTCCTCATCCTCGAAATCTAGCTTGAGAGAACCGGTCTCTCCCGCTTCCATCTCCAGGTCAAATATCTCCATCAAACCCTTAAGCCGCAGGTCCGGCTGCCCATTCTCGAATTCCTTTATCTTCTTATACAGCTGGTTCAGGTATGAGAACTGGGCGGCATCGCGTTCATGGTCGAGATCTTTAAGCAAGCCACTCTGATGCGCGAAAGCGATAAATATCTTGCTCGGCGCCTCATCCTTGGCCAGCAGGGAATGTTTCTCAACCAAAGAAAGCAGGAAATTCGCCCGCTCCACCGTTTCCGGCGACACGTCGGGATTGGCATTTATATTCCGCAGTGCCTCGAAGAGCGACCAGTTCTTGCGCTTAGCCAGCTTATTGATCGAAACCAAGTCAGGATATGGGATCCTGAAGGAATCCATATTCAGGACGCGGAAAAGTGCGGTCGATTCGTGGTAGTTATCGAGCAGTTTGAGGTATGATATGCAGTCCAAGATTATCGGCTTGTAGTATAGTCCCTTGAGAGAATAGAAAATGTGAGGATAGCCGCGACGGGAGAATTCCTTGACGAACTTGTCGGCTTGGCTATTGGAACGGACCAGGACAGCGAAATCCGACCACAATGAGCCATTCTCACCATCTTTGATCTTCCCTATCTCCTCGGCGATATACGATACTTCGTCATCCAGGTTATCGAATTGCCAGGAAGCTATCACACCCTTCTCCTGGACCTGGGAAAGAAGTTCCTTGCTGATACCGAGCTTAGCCTCTAGGGTATTGGGGTCGTTATGCTTGATGAAACGATACGCGGCATCGAGGATGATCTGGCCACTACGATAATTCTTGGATAGGACTATCTCCTTAGCTTGCGGGTAGTCATCCTTGAATTGCATGATGTTGGAGAGAGAGGCTCCCCGGAAGCGGAAAATCGCCTGGTTATCGTCTCCCACTACGGCCAGATTGTCATCCGGAGCAGACAGCAGCTTTACCAGCTCATACTGGGCCCAGTTGGTGTCCTGGAATTCATCCACCATTATATACCGGAACTGCTTGCGGTATCGGGCCAGGACGTTAGGGCGCTGCTCTAGGAGGCGGAGGGCATATAGTATCAGGTCGCCAAAATCCAACAAGTTATTTTCCGTAAGCAGGCGATTGTATTCATGAAAAGCGTTAGCCAATTCTAGCACGCGAGCTTTCTCCATATCTTCTCCCTCCTCCGATCCCGATAACATAGCGTCGGCATCGGCCTTGAGATTCTCAGCGTAGTCCAGATATTCTTGAGGAGAAACGTTTTCATCCTTGAGGCGGGAAAAATGCTTGAGCATCTCGCGGATGAACTTGGTCGGGCTCCCGAGAGGAGAGAAGTAGTCGAGCTTGAAGCGGCCGAGGTTCCTCTTGACAAGTATCCAGGCCTGAGTCTCAGTGAGGATCTTGAAATCGGAAGATAGTCCCATCTCCAAGCCGTTCTCTCGCAATATGCGCTCGCACAGGCCGTGGAAAGTATGGATCCAAAGATTGAAATATCCGTACGGCAATATCCTATCCGCCCTTTCCTTCATCTCGCCGGCCGCTTTTTCCGTGAAGGTGGTGATGAGGATATTTTCCGGATCGATTTTCCGCTCCATGACCAGATAGGCTAAGCGGTTGATAAGGACGGTCGTCTTGCCCGTACCGGCGCCGGCGACGATAAGGAGAGGCCCTTTATCGCCGAGGACCGCTTCTTGCTGGTTGGAATTGAGGTTGTCTAATAGGTTACTCATATATGTATATTAACAGAGAAGCGAAGGATCATAAAGGAGGTAGGGTATAATTAAATTGGCAATTTACTTATACTCAAGTTAAACTATCCAGTCGATATCAAAATAACAGCTAAAACAAGATAAAAAAAGAATGGCCTAAACCATTCTTTCTTGTTTTTTCTCTTACTTCTAACTTTTTATAGAC
>CAZSAA010000028.1:0-8879 GCA_964604915.1 uncultured Gammaproteobacteria bacterium | reverse complement strand
TCTGCGGAGAGGGTGGGATTCGAACCCACGGCACCATTTCTGGTGCGACGGTTTTCAAGACCGTTCCATTCGACCGCTCTGGCACCTCTCCCTACAAAAAAGAAGCGAGACGCTCCTATTTTAATGTGTCTCCGCTAGGAATCGAACCTAGATCACAAGATCCGCAATCTTGCGTTCTATCCGTTGAACTACGGAGACGTCAGTTACCCCTATATATTTATCACAACTTCAACAGTTTAGTCAACTGCTCCGATAACGGCTCATTAGCGCGCTCCAGATCTTCTTCCATATAGCGGACCAAGTAATTCCTCACTTCCAAGGGATTAAGCTCTCCGAGCGGGAAGGATAGTCTCTGTCTCAAACCCTTGAATTCCAGATATAAACGGCTGATGTCTAGATTTGGTTTATATAATACAGAAAAATTCTTGAATTCATCGTAATCATAGAAGGAATTGTTGACAAAAATCCCCTCCTTGCCCAAGCTCACTGTAACCTCCCCTGGCTGTCGCCCCTGCTGCAGGAACATGATTATAGCAGCCATGACGATGACTAAGGCAAAAAGGAAGTTCGATTCGATTCCCAGGAAAACTACGCCCCAATTGGCAATCTTAAAGAAAGAAAAGAACAGAGCTACTATAACGAAAATGACCGCCAATATATACCAAATCCGGCCTCTTTCTGGCTTCTCATACTCTGGTACTACCCAGGAGATAGAATCGATCTTTTGTGCTTCTTCCGCCATATCAAATTGACAATTCTTATCGCTTTATATATATTTATTATAGTATAAAAGAAAGAAAAGGGCAAAAGAGCAAAGAAGCCTTTTTCTTTTAGATAAGGAGAGGTGCCAGAGTGGTCGAATGGGGCACACTGCTAATGTGTTGTACGGCGTTATAACCGTACCGAGGGTTCGAATCCCTCCCTCTCCGCCTATTGACAAAAGTATACTTATATAGTATACTTTTTTATAAACATAGAACATTAAACAATTTAATATAAAAAACAATGGACTCAGAAGAGGAATATAAAGGTTGTCTAGTTGCTGCCGTTCTTATCCTATTAATAATAGGGCTTTTTATTTGGGCAGCGGCTACCGCGTAATGTCCCACAAACAGTTTACTAAGGCTGGCAATATGCACAGCCTTTTATTGTTTTCAAAGGAGGAGCAATCCCCACGGTTACCGCCTGAACTGTCCTATACGATAATCTATAAAAAAAGCTCAACATTGATTAATTAAGTTTAGCGTCAATTGCAACAATATAAAGATGACAGATTTTATACATAATCAATTCACGCATCCCACATATTATTTTATTGACATAAATCATAATTCACTGTAAAGTTACGAATCAACTAGCACATTCACAAACAAGATCATTAATCTTCAAAGCATAGTAAATGAAAAAATTTCATAGTATTGACCTAAAAGAAGTTATGACTATTTTTAGTTCAAGTTCGACTAAATTTAAGTCTCTGTTGCTGTTACTTATGGCGTCATTTATTTCGATCTCCGTTCTTATATTTGGTATTTATGCTCCATTTTTTTGGATAGCCATGCTTATTCTGCTGATCAGTTATGAGGATATTATATTCCAATTCATAATTATCAATTATCAATTTTTGACACCGCCGCTTATGACCAAGCCCCGTAGCCAAAGTAGCGTTAATGAATTGTTAAACAGATTCATTCTATCAGACATGCGCTTTAATCACCCTGATATCGTCTTTAAAGTGAACGATAAAATTGAAAACAGTGCAATGAGAACCTACATCCTGAACGGTATTAATTATATTGAAATTGATTATTTGGCGTTAAAAGTTTTTTCCAAAGAAGAATTTCAAGCGGTTATTTACCACGAATTGGGGCATATTGCCTTAAGGCACTTGGATAAGTTTAAGATGGTTATTTTTTTAGGATGCGCTTCGTATATTTTCCTGCCGATTCTATTGCCATTATTCTGGCTAATTGGCAGTTACATATCGCGTTATCATGAACTAGAAGCGGATAAATATTCCATGAAACATGATCCTAACCATTACATCTTAAAGGCAGAAGAAGCAATAGAAATTGATAAAACTAAGGTTGATTTTTGGAAAAGTCTTTGGCATGGCTTTCTGTATGTAACTGTCGCCCCCAACCCCTCCTCGGCTAGCAAAATTAGGAGTTTAAGAAGAGTTAAGACATCCTGATTAAGCATGGCTCTACTAACAAAGGATTGACGTTCCTTTTAGCCTTAGTTTGGTAGCTGCGAACTACTAAACTAAGGCTTTTTTATTTTGACAAAATCATTCTGACCACAATTAGCCATATTTAGGGCTATTTTGATAGGCAGTTTATCACTCTCAAACGGCATGATATAATTTAAGATATGAAGTTTATAAATTCCGACAATATTATTCTTGGGATATCCGAGAAAAAAGACGGTCCAATGAAGACATCAAGGAGCAACCGTCTTTCATTTTTTAAAAACGAGGGTTTAGATAGAAAAATAATTATATCCGCCGGATTAACCCATGGCCAGAAGGTAGCCATCATTGATAATCTTGACAAAGAAACTACCATTAATGATTGCGATGCCCTAATAACTAGTAGTAGCCAATATTTATTGACAATCACTGTGGCCGATTGCCTGCCGATCTATTTTTACGATGATAATAAAAAAATAGTCGCCTTAGCCCACGCCGGATGGCGCGGCGTAGCCTCTAAAATAGCCTCCGAGGTGATTAATCCGTTCATTAATTATTATGGCTCCGACCAGAATGATTTGAGAGTCCTCATCGGACCGCACATACGGGGCTGCCATTTTGAAGTGAAAAAGGATGTTGCCGATCATTTTAAAGAAGATTGCCTAATCAAGAAAAATGGAAAAATCTATATTGACCTGTCTCTGTCTGTCAAAAACCAATTAACTGAGTTAGGCGTCCCAGCCGACAATATCAATATAATAAACGAGTGCACCTATTGCTTGAGTGATAAATACTACTCTTTTAGGCGGGACCACCCTGAAATCATAGAGACAATGGTAGCTTATATTTGCTTAAAATAACCCATAATCTAAGGACATCATATAAATATAATTTATCCGCCATATGGCAAATAACCATCAAGAGATAGAAATCCAAGTAAACATAGAGGACTCCGCTCCATTGTTAGGGTTTTTGGCAGAAAAGGCGATCTTCAAGTATGAAGTCCGCCAGATAGACCGATACTTTTCTCCAGCCGGAGATAGCTTCCTAGCGACCCGTCCAGTCAGCCGCTGGCTACGCTTGCGCCAAAGCGAAAAAGGCTGCTCTCTTAATTATAAGAACTGGCATTTTGACCAGGAAGGTCGAAGCGATTATTGCGATGAATTCGAAACCAAAATAGGCGATATCGATACTGGCACGAAAATACTGGAAGCATTAGGTTTCGAAGGCATAACGGTAGTGGACAAACGGCGCCAAATTTGGACCTATGGCGATTATGAAATCGCGATAGATTCTATCAAAGGGCTAGGTGATTTTGTAGAGATAGAATACATCGGGTCAGATGACGCCATAGATCCTAGGCAAACCACCGACGGCATGATCGCCTTCCTCAAAGGGATAGGAGTAGGAAAAATAACCAGGAATTACGTCGGATATCCTTTCATCTTGCTCTTTCCAGATGAAGTGAGGTATGACACCTTATGAATTCATAATAATCGGTGATATAATATAAATATATGAAAAACTCAACTATCTTCAAACGAGCAGCCGTGCATGCGCTAGGCGTCCTAGCATACATCCTCCTGCTCGCCTCCTTCATGAACCGCGCCAATAGCTGGTTCGGCGAAAAAGACCAGGAAATCATCGCTCCCGTAGGAGTCTTGATGCTGCTCGTCTTTTCCGCCCTGCTGACCGGAGGATTGGTGTTAGGGAAACCCCTGATGCTCTACCTAGACGGCCAGAAGAAAGAAGCGGTAAAAATGTTAGTCTTTACCGGCCTTAGCCTGTTCGTTCTCCTGCTCCTGGTCTTTGCCACTTTGGCCATCATGAAATAGGGCGCCCGCAAGTGTCTATCCAAGGACGCAAGATACGGGAAATTTAATCTAACGCAAATCAAGAAAACGGGCCCATCAGCCCGTTTTCGTTATCCTGACCACTCCGATTCTTTATCCTCCCTTAACCCGGTAAACTATATAATAAGACTATTAAGCAAGCATCTCAATGTATTGACAATTTAATTAATATGCCATACAATATAACCGTAACGAACAAACATATGGCTACCAAAAATAACGATCAGTTGCAGATCCGCATCGACGCGCAAACCAAGAAGGAAGCGAAGAAGATTCTCGATGGCTTAGGCCTGGACATGAGTGCCGCAATAAAATTATTCTTCCGCCAAGTAATCAACGCCAACAACCTTCCCTTTGAAGTAAGAGACAGGCACGGACTGACCCTGAAAGGCGCGCAAGAGTTACGCGAAGCTATCGCTGACGCCGCCTCTAACCCTAAATCCTTCCCTGACGCCGCCTCACTGATCAAGGGTGCCCTAGCAGATTAATCATGTTCGCCTTAAGATATTCCCGCCACTTCCGGACCGATTTGAAGCCCTATCGCCATGATCAGGCGCTTCTTTTGGAATTAGCGGCCGTCATCGATATCTTAGCCGCCGGAAGATCTTTGCCCACTAAACACCGCAATCACCGATTGCAAGGTAATTTCGAAGATTGTTTCGATTGCCATATCAAGCCGGATATAGTCCTCATCTACCAGATATCCGAGAAAAACGGGTCCATCTATCTGTTAAGGCTAGGATCCCATGCGAAGATCTTCTAAACGAAAACGGGCCCATCAGCCCGTTTTCGTTATCCTCCTTCTACGCTTCTTTTGTCCTATCTGATTGGTGACCAATCATCCACTTTATCCCATACTGGTCATCGACCATACCAAAATATGCGCCCCAGAACATATCACCCATCGGCAGCGCTACCGATCCCTTCGCCTTGAGAGCGTTAAATAGGCGATCAGCCTCTTCTCGGGAATCGACTGACAACGAAAGGCTGACGTTATTACCCACTGTCAAGGTCTCTCCTCGCGACTCTATCGCGTCAGTCCCCATGAGCACTTCGTTGCCAATGGGCAAAGAGATATGCATTATCTTTTCCAAATCAGCCTCACTAATCTTGTCGCGATCAGGCAAGTCCGGCACTTCCCGGAAACGCTGGATCATCGAGAACTCGCCACCGAAGACTGAACGATAGAAAGAGAAGGCTTCTTCGGTCTGGCCGAGGAAATTAAGATATGGATTGAGTTTTATCATATATTTTAATATTAAATATTTTTATATAAGACATAAATTATACCACGGATACCTATCAGGGAAAATATCCGTAATTTCCCGCTGTCCGGTTGCCACCCTCTTGATGGACATATTTGCCAATATTTGTAAATATTGATGCTTTTCTAGTCTATGCTATAATTTTATATAGTTCACTAGTTATTTAACATCAAAATATTTTGCCTATGGGAAAGGGACTTAAATTCGAAGCGGTATCAACCAGAACTTGACCGCTTCATTGGCAAAAAACGAAATACGTATAAGAAGGGATTCGTCATGAATCCCTTTTTTCTTTATCTCCCCCTAACCTCACTCCTGCTATCATATTCAAAAAGTCCCCAAAAAAAGGTACAATAGGCGTATGATAACACTCAAATCACCCCTGTCCGAACTAAAGCAGGTCGGGGCGGCCAAACTGACCAAGCTCAAACGGCTAGGCATCACAGACATCGCCTCGCTCCTTTTCTATACTCCTTTCCGCTATGAGAACTACGTGCAGCGGGACATCGCCTCGCTCCAGCCAGGCGAAACGGCCAATATCACCGGCACCGTCGAAATAATCAGCAACCGCCGCGCCAGACAAAGGAAGATGATAATTACCGAAGCGATAGTAAACGACGGCACCGGCACCATCAAGGCGACCTGGTTCAACCAACCCTTCCTAGCCAAGAATATCGAAAACGGCGATGAGATATCCCTAGCCGGCTTGGTCCAAGAAAACTGGGGCCAACTCGCCATGACTTCTCCCCAATACGAAAAAGTTTCCAGCGGAGACAAGCTGCACACCAGCGGTCTCATCCCCATATACCATAGCCTGGAAGCGCTCAGCCAGAAGCAATGGCGCGCCATGATCGCCCAGGTCCTGCCGCTGGCCGCCAAATTGCCTGATTGGCTGCCTGATTTGATCCGGAAAGAACTAGGACTGCCCACTTTGCCCGAAGCGATTACTCACATCCACTTTCCCAAAGACAAGAACGAACTAGAACAAGCCCGGAAACGCCTAGCCTTCGGTGAGCTCTTCCTGCGCCAGCTCAAGATGGCGGCTATCAAACAAGAATTTTCCACCCTCAAAGCTATTCCCATGGCCTTTGCCGAAGAGGCCGTCAAAGCCCTGGTCGATTCTCTGCCCTTCCCGCTCACCCAGGCCCAGCGCCGCAGCGCTTGGGAGATAATCGGTGATCTCAAAAAAAGCCAGCCAATGAACCGCCTGCTCCAAGGTGACGTCGGCAGCGGCAAGACCGTGGTCGCAGCCATCGCGGCCCTAAACGTCATCCGTAACGGCTACCAAGCCGCCCTAATGGCCCCTACAGAGATTCTCGCCAAGCAACATGCCGCCTCTTTGAAGAAGATCCTCTCCCCTTTTGATATCTCAGTCACCATCCTCACCCGCACCAGCAAGGAAGCGCCCGGTGACTTTATCATCGGCACCCAAGCCTTGATCCAAGAAAAAGTGAGTTTCGATAGGCTAGGGCTGGTCATCGTCGACGAGCAGCATCGCTTCGGCGTCGGGCAACGCGAAGAGATGTTGGCTAAGCACCGAGCTAAAGACTCCATCTCCCCACATTTCCTGTCTATGACCGCGACGCCCATCCCCCGTTCCTTAGCTCTCACCATCTACGGCGATCTCGACCTCTCGCTCATCGACCAGATGCCGCCCGGACGGAAGAAGATAATAACGAAGATAGTGAGAGGGGATGAACGGAACAAGGCATACGAGTTCATGCGGGAGCAGATGGATAAAGGCGGCCAGGTCTTCGTGGTCTGCCCGCTCATTGATCCTTCTGATAAGCTAGGGGTCAAATCAGCCAAGGAAGAATATGAACGCCTAGGAAAAGGCGAATTCGCCGGCTATAAGATATCCTTCCTGCACGGCCAGATGAAACCTAGAGAAAAAGATAAGGCGATGGCTGATTTCGCCCAGAAAAAATCACAAATAATGGTCTCCACTTCGGTTATCGAGGTGGGTATCGATATCCCCGAAGCCACCGTGATGGCGATCGAAGGGGCAAGCCGTTTCGGCCTCAGCCAGCTCCACCAATTCCGCGGCCGTGTCGGACGAGGCGACAAACAGTCATATTGCCTGCTGTTCGAAGATGAGGAGATAGGGTCGAAGAAGACGAAGGATAGATTAGAAGCCCTGGAAAAATATGATGATGGCCGCAAATTGGCGGAAATTGACCTGGAGATGCGCGGCTATGGCCGTATCCACGGACTGGAACAGAGTGGTTTTGACGAACTGCGCATCGCCTCCATCTTCGACTACGAGATGATCCGCCAAGCCCGGGAGGCAGCGTACAAGATTATCAGCGCCGACCCTAGCCTCAAGCGTTTCCCTAAGCTAAAAGCCAAGCTCAAGGACCTATATGAATTTCCCCTGCACCTGGAATAGACCGGAAAGCGAACGATATGATATAATTTATCTATAATATTTCTCTAACTATAACCATATGAAAAAGACTATCTTTGTCGCCCTCGCCATCCTGCTCGCTGGACAAGGAGTAACGGCCCAGGCGGCCTTCCTAGGGACCATTGACCCCACCAGCCTAGTGGAAAACGCTACCGTTACGGAGACCACTTCTTCCAGTGAAACGGTGACGATAGCTGAGGAGGAGACAGACGAGATAGAGGATGATGTCCTAGAAACTGGCGCCGATATCATCGAAGTGAGCATCGAAGGTCTGGAAAAGATATTATCGCCCAACCTAATCAACCAATACCGCAATCTAATCAAGAGCGGCAACGCCCTCTATGGCGCCAAGATTGCCAGTACCAGCGCGGAAGCGGATACGGCTTCAGACGACACCAACTCTGACCTGGAAAAGATTATCTCTCCGGATATGATCAGCCTATTCGACAACATCAAGAAAATCGGTACCTCGCTCTGGGGAACGAGAAAGGCGAGCAGTACTGCCGCCACCGCTAAGGCCAGTTCCAGTCTAGAAAAGATCGCTTCCCCCGACCAGGTAAATCTATTCGACAAGATACGGCAGATAGGTAGCGCCCTCTGGGGCGTCCGCAAAGAGACCGCCACCAGTACCAAAGCCTCTGTTATCAGTCAAACCGACGCTACCTGTGTCAATGCGGCTATTGATAAGAAGGATGACGCTTTGATCACTTTAGTATCTGACTACCAGATAAAATTCACCGTCGCCATTGAGGAAAGGAATGCCTGTCAGAAGGAGGTGATCGGGAACGCGGATAGCAACAATCAAAAAGATGGACTAAAGGCTTGCGTTGATACTTTCACTAAGAATAATAAGGAGATAAACAGGATATCAAAAGAATACCGTAATGCTATCTGGAAAACCTATAAGGAAGAGCTAAAGGCCTGTAATGATAAGGAAGAGATAATCGTCGAGGATGGCGGCGCCGACCTAAGCTTATAGCGAACAAGAAATGAAGTATAAAAAAATGAGCTGCAACCTTTAGTTACAGCTCGTTTTTTATTTTACCTTCTGGTCAGAGCATTCCTGCCCTGACTCGTCCTTTAGTTTACCCCATCCGGCCTTTACCATCTCGAAGACGGCATAACCGAGCGCCAATGCAGCCAGGAAGAGAAATCCATCCCCTGTC
>CAZSAA010000027.1:0-8949 GCA_964604915.1 uncultured Gammaproteobacteria bacterium | reverse complement strand
TCTTATGTCAAGGCATCCACCATATACTCTTAATGAGATTTTCCCACGCTTTTATTTATAAAAGCGTGTGTTAATTATCTTGACTTTATCTTTTGGTTAATTGCAAACAGTAAAGCAAATTATTATTGATGCTTAAACTATTTTTTGCTATTTGAGCTATTTGGTTATTAAGGTTCGGTTCAAGCTTCCAGCTTATATTCACCGAAGATGAACATGAGAAGACTCTCGAAATAAAAAACCGCTGTTAGGCGGCGCATGAAAAACAGCTGTTGTTCCAATTCACCGCTTCTTGTATTCAACCCTTATTTTTTGCTTCATATGGGTATTGCTAAAAACTGTAAGTAATTATATACCAAACAAAAATAATGTCAAGAGAAGGAAAGACTAATAAAAACGGTCAAATCTGCGACAAATATGATTGCATAACATCTTCCTCTATCAGCCCCTGCGCATAGAGTTCCTTGAGGTGCTTTTCCAGGGTGATCATGCCCTGGGCGGCGCCGGTTTCGATCACGCTCTTTATCTGGGCGATCTTGGTTTCGCGGATCAAGTTAGCAACCGCGTCATTCTTGATAAGTATCTCCCTGGCAGCAACCCGACCGCCGCCTTTTTTGGGAATGAGGCGTTGGGAAATGATAGCGGTGAGCGTCATGGATAGTTGCGACTTCACCTGCCCCTGCTGATGAGGTGGAAAGGCATCTATTATACGGTCTATCGTCTGGGCCGCGCTATAGGTATGCAGAGTGGCGAGGACCAAATGACCGGTTTCAGCGACGGTGATGGCGGTAGCAATAGTTTCGGGATCGCGCATCTCGCCAATCATCACGACGTTAGGGTCTTGGCGCAAGATGTGCTTGAGGCCTTCGGCAAAACTCGTCATGTCAGTGCCGAGCTCGCGCTGGGACACTAGAGATTTCTTGGACTTGAACACGAATTCCACAGGATCTTCCAAGGTGACGATATGTGCCTGTCTGGTCTGATTGATATATTCGACCATAGCCGCTAAGGTCGTCGACTTGCCGCAACCGGTCGGCCCGACCATGAGGATGAGGCCTTGGCGGAGCGATAGCAGGTTCTTAGTCACTTCCAACGGCAATCCCAGTTCTTCTAGACTAGGCGACTGGGCCTGGATGACGCGGGCTACCAGCTTAGGTTCATTATTTTGGAAAGACAAATTGACACGGAAACGGTAACCGTCCACTTCATGACTGCAATCATAGTCTTTCTCCTCCAAGAACCTAGCCAGCTTCAACTTATCCAGCAAGATAGAAAGCATGGCATCGAAGTCGTAGCGGCTGATCTTATCTGTCGGCAACCCCAACTCTTCCGATGAGCGCAAATTGCCGTCTATCCTGAAAAAAGGCGCGAACCCCACTTGGAGATGGAGATCCGACGCCTTCAGGCTGATCGATGTCTTTAAAAGGTTATCTAGTTTCATATAGTTATTATTCCCAAAGCAATTCCTTGAGGCCCTGCTGGGCAGCCGATACCTGTGCCTCCTGCTTGGAAGAGCCTTCACCAGTAGCGATCATCTTGCTATCGAGAAAAAGGCCGACCTTAAACAGCTTAGCATGATCGGGTCCTGATTCTTCTAGGATCTGATAGTGCGGGGTGACACCTTCACGTTCCTGGGCTATCTCCTGGAAGCGAGACTTAGGATCGAGATATAGGCGGTTCTCCAGGATTTCCTGCAGATGGGAAAGTATATATGTATCGATAAATCCCTTGGCCGCCGCTATCCCCTTATCCAGATAGATCGCGCCGATCAAGGCCTCCACCGCATTAGCTAGGATGAAGCTACGGGATTTCTTGTTCCTATCCCTCTCCTCTCCCTTTGATAGATATATATAATCTTCCAGCCCGATCTCCTGCGCGACCACGTAGAGCATCTTCGCGTTCACTAGGGAAGCGCGCCAGTTGGTGAGGTCTCCTTCAGGAGTATCGGCAAAATGCAAAAAAAGATGCTCGGTCACGACGATCTCCAAGACAGCATCACCTAAAAATTCCAAGCGTTCGTTGTGACCTAATACGAATTCCGGATGCTCGTTGATATAAGAACGATGGGTAAGGGCTTGGCGCAACAAATCGGAGTCGCTAAAATCCACTCCGATCTTCTTCTCCAATTTCTTAAAATCTCCCATATAGGTCATTGCGCCGCTTCCGCCTCCGGCTGGACTTCCGTCTTCTCCGGCGGTTCGTTAAGGTGCTCCTTCTTGAGTTCGGCAGGCAAGTCGGCGTAGATAGCCCCAAGCACGCCATTGACGAATTTGCCGGATGAATCACCGCCGAAGCTCTTAGCGATCTCGATTGCTTCATTGATCGCTACCTTGGGCGGCATGGATTGGTCATATACCAGTTCATAGATGCCGAGACGCAAGACGGCCCGGTCCACCGACATTATCTGGTCAAGCGGCCATTCGGTCGCATACTTTACGATATCAGCATCTATCTCCTTGATATGTTCAAGCGTCCCATATACCAGGTCATGCGAAAAGCCATGATCATCGAAATCAGGAGCGAAATTATTGAAATTCTGTTTCAATAGAGAGTCGATGTCGCTGTCTTTTTGCCCGTTAAAATCCCAAGCGAACAGGGTCTGGAGAGCGATGGTACGGGAAAGATGGCGATTGGACATATTATTTCTTGCTAGAGACTGCCTTGACCTTCACGGCCTCGGAGCCCTTATAGGCGCCACAGAAGCGGCAAGCCTTGTGCGGCTCTATCGCTGGCCGCATTTAGGGCAAACGTTCAAGGAAACAGTCTTGAGAGCCTGGTGGGCGCGATTCTTTCCGACCGCGCTATGGGTCTTTCTCTTTTTCGGATTAGCCATAAAAATGATGTTAATCTTTCGATATTATAATTCAAGTATAAACATTTTTGCTGATTAGTCAACTCGCGCTTTTGCTCCCACGATCGCCTCGAATTCCTCTTTTTCCAGGGTTTCGCGCTCGATGAGCGCCTGGGCGACCTCGTCGAGCGCCGCCTTCTGAGCGGTAACGATTCCCTTGGCCCTATCCTTGGCCTGGATGATTAGCGTCTCGATTTCTTGGTCGATCTTCTCCGCTATCTTCTCGCTATAATCCCTCTGCTCATGGATTTCCCGACCCAGGAAGATCATCTCTTCCTTCTCGCCGAAAGTCCGCGGACCCAGGGTTTCGCTCATGCCATAATCGGTAATGAGGCTCCGGGCAATAGCGGTCGCCCGTCTCAAGTCAGAAGTAGCGCCGGTGGTTACCTCCCCAAATATCTCGCCCTCTGCTGCGTGTCCGGCTAAAAGCACGGCCATCTCTTCCAGAAATTCGGTTCGGGAATGCATATTCCTATCCTCAAGCGGCACCTTGATGGTGTAGCCGCCGGCCTGGCCGCGGGAAATAATGGAAATCTTCTGTACCGGATCCATATGAGGCAGGAAATGGGCCACGACGGCGTGCCCAGCTTCGTGATAGGCGGTGATTTTTTTCTCCCTATCCGTAATTATCCGACTCTTGCGAGCCGGCCCGATCATGACCTTCTCGATCGCCTCGAAGATATCCTCATTCACTATTTCTTTCTTATCTTTCCGGGCGGCTAATATCGCCGACTCATTCAAGAGATTCTCCAAATCAGCTCCGGAGAATCCGGAAGTCCGTTCAGCGACACGTTTTAAATCCACTTCCTTCGACAGTGGCTTGGATACAGAATGAACCGCCAATATATCTTGTCTGTCCTTGAGGTCAGGCCGATCGATAAATACCTGCCGATCGAAACGCCCAGGCCGCAAGAGAGCGGGGTCAAGCACATCCGGCCGATTAGTAGCGGCGATGACGATCACATTATCAGTCGGTTCGAAGCCATCCATCTCCACCAATATCTGATTGAGGGTCTGTTCACGTTCATCGTGTGAACCGCCCAGTCCCGATCCACGCTTCCGGCCGACCGCGTCTATCTCATCGATGAAGATTATGCAAGGTGCTGCTTTCTTAGCTTTTTCGAACAAGGAACGGACGCGTGAAGCGCCCACCCCCACGAACATCTCTACGAACTCCGAGCCGGACATATGGAAGAAAGGTACGTTCGCCTCGCCAGCGACCGAACGCGCTAACAAGGTCTTTCCCGTACCCGGACTACCTAAGAGTAGGACGCCTTTAGGGATGCGGGCGCCGAGTTCTTGGAATTTCTTAGGAAAGCGGAGGAAATCGACGACTTCCTTCAGCTCCTCCTTAGCTTCCTTGGCCCCAGCGACATCCTTGAAAGTGACGCGCTTCTTAGGGTTACGGACCGATTCTTTAGCGCCGCTCTGGCCAAAGCTCATCGCCCGCGAATTCATATTTGCCATGCCGCGCATAGTAAAGAAGAAGAGGGCGCCTACTAGCAGAAGCGGCAGGATGAACGGTACGATGCTAGCCAATATGAAGCTCAACCCGGATTTCTCCTTGAACTCCAAGGCAATTCCTTCCATCTGCTCACCGGTAACGCCGAGATCGGAAACTAGTTGCGAAAATGGAGTATTCTGGTCGAGCTTAACCGTTTCCGTCCGCCCATCCTTGAGCGATATTTCCGCTTGCTCACCGGTCACGGTGACGGACGATACCTCGCCCGCCTTGATCTGGGATACCATCGTGCCCGCATCAGTGAACTCTTCCGGTTTAGAATCGGAAAGCCTATTAAAAACAGCGCTCAGCACGAGCATCACTATAAATATTATGGCTATGTTCTTGAATAAGTCTTTCATATAAGGCAAATTACTTTAATCTAGCCTAATTATATACTAATACGGCCTAAAAATCAAAGCTCCGTTTAACGGAGCTTTTGATTATCTATTAACGATTTTATTCAGCTTTGGGAACGTCGAGCGGCTTGAGGCCGAGACGATGTTCCGAGGGGGAGATAGTAATTATTTCGAACTCCTTTTCCTCTCCTTCCTTATATATCTCCGAGAGTTTTTCCTTGCCGGCGGCAAACTGACTGATGTGCGCCAGCCCGTGGATATCGCCATCGAGCTTCACAAAGAGGCCGAAAGGATTGACTTTGACGATCTCGCCTTTAACGATCTGTCCCACCTTATACTTTGCACTGGCTTCCTGCCAAGGATCAGTCATCAGTTTCTTGGCACTGAGAAAAATCTTATTGCCATCGATGCTGACAATTTCTGCTTTGATAGGGTCGCCAGCCTGATATAATTCGCTTGGTGAATCGATACGCTGCCAAGCAAGTTCGGAAATATGAACCAAGCCTTCCATGCCATCATCGAAACTGACGAAGACGCCAAAATTAGTGATAGCGGTAACCCGGCCATCGATGACCATGCCGACGGAATAATTCTCGAGATTCGGCTTCTGGCGCTTGTTCCAGATATCCTTTTCACTAAAAATAATCTTACCATCCTCTTCATTGAGAGTGATAACACTCACTTCCATTTCCTGTCCGACAAAAGACTTCAATTTCTCAAGTATCTTACTCTTGTCACCACCACTAATGCGCGGATAATTTTCCGGCGCTAGCTGAGAGACAGGGATGAAACCGCTTATCTGCGCATATCTAGCCAGCAAGCCCCCCTTATTAGCATCAATGACGCGGACGGAGACCGAAGTCTTCTCGCGATATGCTTGGCGCAAATGCTCCCAAGCCTTTTCTTGTCCGACTTGGCGGAAAGAGAGCTCAAGCTCGCCGTTCTCATTCTCAACGTCGATAACCGCAGCTTCTACGTCATCGCCTGGCTTGAGGTCAGCGAATTCCTTCGCTTCGAAATATAACTCCGGTCCACGGACGATACCCATCAGGATGCCGTCTACGTCGAGCTTCACTTCGGACTTCGAGGAAGTCACCACCTTGCCTTTGACGATGTCACCTACCTGCGGGATGTAATTAGCATCCTGTTCGAGGATAGCGCCGAAATCGACTATTTTGTTTTCTTCTTTGGTTGACATATTTTTTCCAACAAAAAAAGCCTTCATTAGCCCCCATTTAGCTTGTGAGGAGCCTTCCGTCCGCCTGAGATACGGAAGATATGAGTTATAGGCGAGGCTGATTGTCGTAAGGCTATTATACAGGAATATAGGATTTTGGCAAGGATGCCCCTTATTTCTACGGCCGCGCCTTTCCTAAACACCCTCCATAATCGAAATCAGTATATCTAATTCTAATACCCTTAGTCTCATATCATCAAGCAACTCCTTAGGAAAGAGCCTCATATATTCGCTTGGTTCTCCGCGCTTTTTCTTCTCCAGATACTTAGACTCGAACTCATCCTTGCACCACTGGGAATTCTTACCGTCCGGCCTTTCATTAAAAATCGACAGGAACAAGTATTCAAGACAAGGGGTATTCTCTATAAGTTCGATATACCGCTTATCCGCCTCTTTTCTAGCTCTAATCATCTCGGTCGTTGGCTTATCATTGTCAAGAACCACTATTATCCGGTCAAAAGCGCCGGGAACCTTAGCCGCATCGATAATAATATTTCGGGCGTCACCACCCTTACCCTTCTTTATCATTATCGCAACATTAGACTGATATGAATACAAACTTCTGAGATGTTTTAAAAATATTTCTTCGCTAAAACCTTCCCCAAATATCAGGAGAGTCCTATTGGCATGACGTTTCTTTTTCTTAAACGGGTTCGTACGAGACATATGAACTAATTATCATAATTTCGGAATGGCTCCATAGGCACCGGCGATATATTTAGCATAATAATTATCGTCGGGTCGAACTCCAGACACATTATCCAATCGCCATGACTCACTTTCGCCCCGTTCATTCTTCTCTGTAAAGACTATCTGATACTTATCCAACTTGCTTAAAACACGATGACTATGGGCGCTAAAAAGTATCTGGGCGTTATTGGGGTTAGTTTCTGGCTGAATAAACATTTCGAGCAATGATAGCACCATTTCCGGATGAAGATTTACATCAAGTTCATCAAGGATAGCAACGCCACCCTTAGCTAATACCGACAGGACAGTTTTTAATAGGACAAAAAGCTGTTTGGTGCCTGAAGATTCATACTGCATTGGCAAATACTGTTTTTGGCTACCAAAAGAATGGAGCACCTTTACATCCATAGAGAACCCGTGCTCTTTCTTCTTCTTATCGATCTTGAATGAGTCCAATCCTAGGTCAAAGCGAGATAATAGCTGTTCCGCTTCTTGCTTTATAATTTCATTGCCACTCTCACTATAAAAATCCAGGGCGTCCAATAACTGTTCGGCGGAGTTCGGCAAAAGATGGTCGCCAACCCAACCAGCCTCAACGACATTAGTCTCGATCTTTTGCCAATAATCGAATATCTCCTGACTTTCCTTATGATTGAACCGTACGGCAACGCTCACGATACTAGCATTAGGCCGCACTGAACTCCCAAACTCCTTAGGGAGATTGAAACGCTTATCATCTAATTCGTATTTTCCGTTCTTGTCATTCCACCGACGAGAAAATACTTTCTTACTCGTTTCTTTTTGGTTCGTCTTATTTTTTACTTTTAGTTCTTCAGATATAATCTTCCGTTCATCCAAGACGAAAGTGTAGGTATAAATATCACCTTTGATTTCAAAATCAACCGAGAGCTCGGTCGGTCTATTCTTCTGCTCGCCGAACATGAACGGCTTCACCGGCAATATGGTAGTTGGATTGATGTTGAATGAATCTGTTATAAGCCATTTTAAAAATGGCAAAACCTTCATAAGGTTCGTCTTGCCGGAAGCATTCGGTCCGATTACGGTCTCAACCTTAGAAAGGCGATTTCCTGAAATAGCAGAAAAATAACCGTTATTAGCCGGAGCCTTATCGTTCACGGCAAAACTGACGGTAGCGAGATCGCTAAAAGAATAAAAGTTTTTACACGAAAAAGAATAAATCATATAGTCGTTATCTTATGCTTACATGGTAGCAAAATACCCCTCGTATGTCAATAATCCACAAAATATTGTAACAAACGCCCTAACACCTATCGTTTTGAGGGTCTCTTAGCCTCCCAAGCCTTTGGATGGCAAAGAAAAAAGGAGACTTCTTAGTCCCCTCTTTTTTATACTATTTTGCTGGCAATCATCGCTACTTTTACCGGATCAAACGAATCATCTTCTATGCGTCCCCACAACCAGTGCAAGTTCCGCAGTTTCAACCGCCTGGTTGGATCCATGTTCGAGGCGATTATCTCCTGTTCTACGTCCTCCGAAAATATATGTTCAGTCTCGATAACAGGATATATGCAATAGGCGAGGAAGCGAGAATTATAGGCTAAGGGATTATGCTGGAATTCTAACACGGCCATCGCCTTCGCTATCGCTTCAAAAGCCGAAGCCGTCGGCAAGCGAGGCGTGTCCAGTATCGGTTTGATCTTCGCCAGGTCAGATTTGGTATAGGGCTCCAAAATATGGGCCAGATAAATGACCGCCTCGATAAACGTCGGCGCTAACCTTACCGTCCTGGCCACCAAGCAGAGATAGCTAAATCTCGTCATCTTTCCCGGCGTCAGAGCCAAGAAAAACCAAGCCAAAAACTTCTCAACCAAGATGATGGGCAATTGATAACGACGATACTCCCGATACGGCCGTCCGCATATCGTGGCTTTTTTCTTGAGCTTCTTCCGGCAGACGCGACGAAAGCTCGATATTTTCAGTGTTTCCATTTTATATGGTTTTGGTTAATTTTAAAGAGCTAACATAACAAAAAATCATAGCATAGGGCTATGGTCGCGTCAAGCTGGCACGTAATCCTCAAAACGTTAATCCTAGCGTACCCAATCTGAAATCCCTATAAGATATACTTGGATAACAAGCTTATTATTTTTAAATATTTTGGAACAAATTTTTGTTCGCCTTAATTTCTTTATATGATCTTCTGAGAAAATATTCAACCCCTCTTTCAGGTAAAATTTTATTATATAAACTGACGAAATATTTTGGTGCCGTTAGGCCTTTTATTTTTATTCCTTCATGCTCACTATAAAATATTGGATCCTGCTTGATAAGT
>CAZSAA010000026.1:0-9137 GCA_964604915.1 uncultured Gammaproteobacteria bacterium | reverse complement strand
GCTTCATACCTTATGCTTATCGCTAACCCGTCCAATTTCAGTTCGCAATAGTATGGTTCGGGATTGCGGCCGATGATCTTATAGGCACGCTGCTGCCAGTCCGAGATATCTTCCCAGGAAAAAGCATCGAACAGAGATATCATCGGCTGGGTATGGGTCACCTTATCGAACCTATCCAAAGCCTTTCCCCCTACCCGCTGGGTGGGAGAATCGGGCGTAATGAGAGAAGGAAATTCATTCTCCAGTCGGAATAGTTCGTTCTTGAGGCTGTCGAGTACCGCTTCCGGCATGGTTTCCTTGTCCAGCACATGGTAATTATACCGATGTAACTCGATTTCAACCTTCAACTTCTCGATTTTTTTCTTAGCGGTTTCTTTGTCCATATGTTCATATTATACCTTATCAGCTACTTCGTTGCCACCGTGTTCGGGGTAAAGATAAATTAGCACCAAACCCATATTCAGTGTCAAGTTTACGTTACACTGACTTTGATACTCCAGTTTTTTGAGTTAATTTAGGGAAATATCTTAACATTTTATAGATTGGCTTCCCTATTTCTAACCTGCTTGGACGACATTAGATATACATCCATTTTTTCGCCTGACAAACAAAAAGTCCCAGGACCAAATCGCCCGAGACTTTTCAGTACCGGTTAGCCATGATTGATAGCCGATTCACGACCAGATGTTTCTTCTGGTCGTTATGCTAGCGAATCTGTTCACCCTCAAGGATGGGCATCGCTTTATTTCTTGACTATTTTCGCATAAAGTCACCCTATTTCACCACGATGCTAAACAACTTGCCTTTGATATAGATGGTCTTGACTATCGCCTGCCCTTTTGTCCATTTCTCGACGTTCTCATCGGATAACGCCAGCGCCTTGATATCTTCTTCGGAGGCATCGGCGGCTACTTCGATGGTAGCGCGCAATTTGCCGTTGACCTGGACGGCGAGAGTGAAGGAATCTTCCTTAGTGAGAGCTTCGTCATATACCGGCCAAGTTGCTTTGAAGATACTATCATTATTCCCTGCCCTTTCCCAAAGCTCTTCGGCTAGATGCGGGGCAAAAGGCGACAGGATAAGGAGAAATTTCTGATATGAATCTACGCTCAAGGCGCCGCCCTCATCGTATACGGCATTAACGAAGATCATCATCTGGGAAATGGCGGTATTATGCTTGAACGCCTCAACATCCTCGCCCACCTTCCGTATCGTCTTATGCAGCAAGGAAAGAATCTTTTTACTATCTTCTCCTTTGGTAGCTATCCTCTCTACCCGTTCGAGGAACTTGCGTGATCCGACTACGCTCTGGGAATTCCAAGCGCAGGATTCCCCGAACGGACTCATGAACATCTCATATATCCGCATAGCGTCCGCGCCGTGGGCGGAAATGACCTCGTCGGGATTGATCACGTTGCCCCAACGCTTACTCATTTTCCGGCCGTCCTCTCCCATGATGAGCCCGACATGCTGGAGTTTGGTAAACGGTTCCTCGTAGTTCACCAGTCCCAAATCAAACAGGAACTTATGCCAAAAACGGGCATAGATCAAATGGCGGGTAGCGTGCTCGGCGCCGCCGACATAGAAATCGACAGGCGACCAATACTTTTCTTTCTCCTTATCAACGAAGGCTTGCGTATTCTTGGGATCGATGTAGCGCAAATAATACCAGGACGAACCAGCCCATTGGGGCATGGTGTTAGTCTCGCGCCGAGCCGCGCCGCCGCACTTAGGACAGACGGTATCCACCCACTCTTTGACCTTAGCCAGCGGCGACTCGCCGGTACCGGATGGCTCATAGCTCTTGACGTCCGGCAACAGGACCGGCAAGGCTTCATCGCGTACCATTATCGAGCCGGGATTGAGGATCTCACCAGCATTGAATCCGGCCGCCTGAGGGCTCTCTCCCGCGGCAACCATATCTTTTATCTGTTTGGCACAGGCCGGGCAATGGACGATGGGAATAGGTTCGCCCCAATACCTTTGACGAGAAAACACCCAGTCCTTTATCTTATAATTTACCTTCCGGTTGCCCTGATGCGTCCGTTCCAGCCAATCAGCCATCCGGCGCCGCGCCTCAGCCGAAGCGAGACCGGTAAATTCGCCGGAATCGACCAAACGGCCGTCCTCGGTATACGCCTGGCTATCATCTAGCATCTCTCCGCTCTCCGGGACAATCGATGCCTTTATCTCCAACCCATATTTCTTGGCGAACTCGAAATCGCGCTCATCGTGGGCCGGTACAGCCATTACCGCGCCGGTACCGTAGCTACCGAGCACATAATCGGACACGAATACCTTGATATCGCCACTGGTGAAAGGATTAGTCGCCGCTATCCCCTCCACCTCTACGCCGGTCTTATCCTTATTCAAATCAGTCCGCTCTAACGTCGTCTTGTTCTTAATAGATTCACGGTATGCCTCAATGATCGGCCAATTGGCGATACTATCTTTTAGCTGGTCTAAGAGGCCATGTTCCGGCGCCAGGACGACATAGGTGCAACCGAAGATAGTATCGACCCTCGTGGTAAACACCTTTATCTTCTCGTCCCGGCCACTCAGGCCGAAATCAATCTCGCAACCTTCACTCTGGCCAATCCAATTGCGCTGCATCTCCTTAATGGAATTTTCCCAATGCGGCAATTTATCCAAGTCGTCTAAGAGACGCTTCGCATAGTCAGTTATCCTGATTACCCACTGGCGCAAAGGTTTTAGTTCGACCAGGGTACCGCAACGCTCGCACCGACCGTCTTCTACATCCTCGTTAGCCAGGCCAGTCTGACAAGACGGGCACCAGTTGATCGGCTCGCTCGATTCATATACCAAGCCACGCTCGAACATGCGGGCAAACATCCACTGTGTCCATTTATAGTATTCTGGGTCGGTCGTATTTATCTCCCTTTCCCAATCGTATGAGAAGCCAAAGGCCTCAAGCTGCCGCTTGAAATTGAGGACGTTCTCATCGGTGGCAATACGAGGATGGAGCTTCTTCTTTAGGGCATAATTTTCCGCTGGCAGGCCGAAGGCGTCGAAGCCCATCGGATGCAGGACGTTAAAGCCCTGGAGCATCTTGGCTCGCGCCAGGACATCGGTGGCGATATAGCCCTTGGGATGGCCGACGTGCAAACCAGCGCCACTCGGATACGGGAACATGTCCAGGATATAATATTTGGGCTTGGCACGGTCTTCCCCTACCCGATATAGCCCGGAATCCGCCCATTTCTGCTGCCATTTTTTCTCGATGTTTTTGTAGTCGTACATATTTTTCAATTGAAGGAAATTTATCAAGGATATGATAAAATCAGGAAACCTAAAGGTATTATAGCCCAAAAAAGGCTCAAAGAAAAGCCCAAATCTTCACTACGAACCGATAATTATATTTTTTATAATATTGACAAAATATTTTATATGAACTATTATATAAATATCACTAATATTTACCATAATCATTTAATTTTTTCTATTATTATTTAAACATATACGTTGAAAATAATGGATATATTTTAAACATATACGTTTATGAAAAAATTCGGACATAGCCTACAACTAGAACAAATGAATAAAAAAGTGCGCAAGTGCAATAGGGCTATCACCCCTTCCCCTAACGGCTGGATTGCCGACGTCAGGACATCTCTAGGCATGTCCCTAACCCAGATGGGGAAAAAATTAGGTATGAGCGCCCAAGGAGTAGCCAGACTAGAGAGCCGAGAAAGGGATAAGACGATAAGCTTAAAAAATCTCGATGAAGCGGCCAGATCTCTAGGACTGAAGCTTAACTATAGCCTCTGCGCCCCTGGTCATGACCTTAAGGGAATGATAAATGCCCAAGCTAAAGAAAAAGCCCAAGAAATAATTCTCCAGACCCATAGAACTATGGTTCTAGAGCGGCAAGCTAATTCCCGCTCACGGATAAAAAAGGCGATAAAAGAGAAGGCTGATCAGATCGCCAAGGAAAAGCCTAGATACCTATGGGACTAACTCTAACATACTCAGCCGGACAGTCCCCGCTAAGCGAAGAAGAGAAAGAAGGATTGAAGATAAGATCGATTTCCACTCACGAGGAGCTTGATGAGTTTGAGCAGCATAATATCGACTTAGCTAGGGAGTGGTTGCTCATTCATAAGATAGGACGCGAAAGGCTACTTAGCGAGATGTTCATCAAGGATCTTCATCGCCACATGTTCGGAGAAGTTTGGACTTGGGCCGGCTCTTTCCGAAAAAGCAACAAGAATATTGGAAATACAGATTGGTCCCAAGTGCCAATAGAGATAAGGAAGCTGCTTGATGACTGCCATTACTGGATAAAAAATCAAACTTTTCCTGACCAAGAGATTGCTATTCGTTTTAGCCACCGCCTAGTATCTGTCCACCCCTTCCCTAATGGCAATGGGCGCCACTGCCGCCTGATGGCTGACCTCATAATGAAGCACGTCTTCGGAGGACAGCATTTTTCTTGGGGCGCAGCGAATATCAAATCTGACACCAAGGTGCGCTCCCAATACCTTAACGCCTTACATAAGGCGGATAAGGGTGATTTAGCTGACTTGATAAAGTTCGCGACTAGTTAACCATCCCCACGCGTTGGCCAGCAGTATACAGGAAGGAGCCCCGATAGGTGCTCCTTCCTTGTTTAGCTGATATATATTCCCTACTCTACCTAATCCCAAAATCTCCAAGAATCACTGCCCACAGAAGCTTGACGATACCCCTGGAATCGACAGGCAAGTATCAGGCGCGACACAGTCGAGGCTAGGCACGCCGCCAAGACAATCATCTTCGCAGTCCTGGTAGCAGTAGCCATCGGGGTTCTCGCCGGAAGCGGTGTAGTTGCAGATGCCGTTGCCGCAGCCGCAGTCAGCCGGGCAGATCGATACCGCTTCGGCATAGGTAGCGCCATCAGCCGGGACATTGCAGATCCCATCTCCGCAACAGCCATTATAGTATGTTCCCGCCGGGGTCTCGCAACCATTGCCGGTAAAGCCGCTATAGCTGGCATCACAATTGAGATAGCCAAGAGTACAATTACAGCCATAGTTGTTATACCACTCTACGTTATCACCGATGCAGGTACAATCGCTCTCGTCATATTGGCAGGAACCATCACACGAGAGAAAACCTACCATACTAGCGCTAAATAAACCCTGATTGATGCTGCTGCATGAATTATATATCCCAGTACCATCGCATTCCTCTCCGTAATCAACCGTCCCGTTGCCGCACAGGCACTCGGTCGCGATCACATAATCAGGGATGCCGGACAGGAAGGCCTCCCACTCTACCTTCGTCTTAGTGGGGACAAAATAGTCGACGCCCGAATTATTGGTAAGCGTGCGGCAGACACTACCGAGTGAAGTAGCGTCCACCTTGAGGCCGACTTCCCCGCTATTTAGGCGATAGCCATCGGTGAGAAGATCGATACTCACTACTATGGCTGGTACGATGAAAGCGAGGGCGATCCAGATAAGCACGATATACTTTACCTTTATTTTTCTCATGGATTTGAGATTTAGTTTGTATAACTAAATTATACCAAAAGAAAGCCAAGCTAGCAATCTATATCTTCTAACGTCAGGTAAATTAACTGCTTGATAGAGGGATAACAAAACAGCCGCCCTTTACTCGGGCGGCTGTTTCCTAAGATTCTTTTTTCCTATTAGTTGGTAGGAGTGGTGCTCGCGGTACCCTCCTGCTGCTGAGCCGAACCATTGAGGAAGTTCACAACTTCGGTCACGGTCTGGGTGTTGACACCGTTAGCCTGCTCCAACTGGTCAAGGCGATTACCCTGGGTCATCAAGCGAGCGTTGAACTGGAAGAAGAGGGTAATGATGATACCGATGATAAGGCCGATGACGATGTGCATGATAGATTCTTTGTTCATATTTGTGTAAGGGTTATAAAGATTAATAATTAGGATTATTGCTGTTGCTGCTGGGAAGCGACCACCGAATTAATGTAGTTCACGATGCTCGTCAGCTTGGTGTTATTGTCGACCATAGAGGCCTGCAAGGTGTCGATCCGCTTGATCTCGGCGTTTATTCTCCAGTAGAAATAAGCGCCTAAAGCCAATAGGATGACGGTGAGGATTAAGAGGAAAACGCTCCATTTCTTAGAGCCTTCTCCTTGTTTGCGCAAATAGTTAGGCATAGGGGTATTAATATTTGTTAATTTAATATGATAACATTATACTACTTCTTCCGGCGGCTAGCAAATGCCCGAGAGGACTAATCCCCGGCGCTAGCCTGGGCGTCGACGCTATCCTCAACCGGGTAATACTCGGTAAGGACATCTTCATCTTTGGTAATCAGCTTATACGACAAAATATTTCCATCCGCATCTCTCTCTAACACCTGTATCTTCTGGCTCGGCCGGAGATGGAGATCATTTATTTCCTCATCCGTCATGTACTCCGGTGTTTCGATAATGACCGGCTCTTCCTCCGCTATGGTGCCGGACGGGATGCCCTCTTGAGGCTGACCCGGCTGGAGTTTGGGAGAATCTACGCCTGGCTTCTCAAGCCAGGCGGTGACCGCCAAGGTCGCTGCCGCAAGGGCGAGAATAATGGCGATGATCAAGAAAAATCTTTTCAAATGAGACATACTTATCTAAGATAAAAGGATTATTTCTTTAAAGCGGAAATCTCGGCTCGGAGCTCATCGATCTGCTGCTGTTGTTCCTTTATCGCTTCCACTAGCACCGGCACGATATTCCCGTATTTTATGGACTTAAGCCCAGTATAGGTATCGGTGACGACTAACTCAGGAATGACCTTTTCTACATCTTGGGCGATAAACCCTATCTCATGCTTCCCATCACTCTTCCAATCAAATGATACGCCTTGGAGCGCTTTTATCTTCTCCAATGAGCCAGAAAGAGAAACGATGTTCTTCTTGAGGCTAGCGTCAGAAGAATAGAGGAAGGAAGTCGCATACACGCTGCCATTTACATGGAGCTTCTGGCTGGCGGCCGTAGTGCCGATACCGACGTTGGTACCGTTGTCATATATCTGGCTGTTTCCCTGAGCGGTCGAACCAGTCCATTTAGGAACATAGTTGGCCGAACCGGATCCGCTTATCCCCGAAGCGGCCGCCGCCCAAACGCCTGCCCCTGAACCGTCCGAAGTCCAGACTTGGCCGCTGGTACCAGCAGAAGTGATAAAATACGTACCGTTGGCGATCTTGGAAGAAGCGATAGCGGCAGAAGCGCTAATGTCAGCGTCGACGATAGTGGCATCCGTGATATAGGCGGAAGTAACAGCGGAAAGGGTAGCTAGGGAGCCGAGACCCAAAGAAGTACGGCCAGTCGCGGCGACAAGATTAGTGGCGGTACCAGTCCAATATATATCCGAACCGGTAGGAACGGCCGTACAATTCTCGGCATTTCCTTGAGAGTCAATACCACGAGCGTAATAGCCAGCCGAGCAATTAGAACCGTTGGAGGCAAGATACGCGGCATAGTCAGCCTGGCCAGCCAGATTGCCGTAGAAATAACTAGACGCCGTTATCACTCCACTAGAATAGATATCGCCGGTTACCTGGAGCTTCCTGGTGGGAGCGGTAGTGCCGATACCGATATTGGTACCGTTGTCGTAGATGATGCTATTGGTAGCGGTATAGGTGCCATTCCATTTAGCGAGATAGGCCGAGGTGCCGGAACCAGTAACGTTGTTAGAGGGGACGCTCGGCACAACTGTGCAACTTTCCACTGCCCCGGAAGCGTCGACGCCTAGAGGATAGTAGCCAGCGGAACAGTTAGCGCCGTTAGCGGATAGGCTGCCGGCCGTAGTAGCATAGGCGATGGAACCGACCGCTGAATCGACATAGCTCCTAGTAGCGGCGTGAGTAGCGACGGTCGGGGTGCCTATCGTCAATGGCTGGGAAAAAGTACTGGCTCCGGTAACGCTGAGAGCTCCTCCGACACTCAAGTTATGCGAAGCGGCCAGGGCACCGTTGGCTAGATTCATGGTAAAAGAATAATCGGTACCATTAGCGGTCCGATTAACGTCATAGCCATAAAAACCGAATGAGTCACCTAAGCCGCCAAGGTTTATCACATGACCGCTAGAAGTAGTCTGGCGTAACATTGGGTGATAGGCTGAAGTCGTCTGCGGATACCTGCCGATCAATCCAGCCGTTCCGGTCTTACCAATTAGCCATGATCCGCCAGTCGTATCTACATAGATAGCTGGGGAATACATCGAGCCGTTTACATGCAGCTTATAGGTAGGACCGGTGATACCGACACCGACATTCGTCCCATTATTATATAGATTGGAATCCCCCACCCAAGAGGTGCCATTATGGCGCAAAGTCTGGCCGGAAGTACCGGTCGGCAGGCCAGTTACCTCAGGTATAGCGGTACAACTCTCGACCGCGCCGGCCGCGTTGATGCCCAGAGGGTAATAGCCGGCGGCACAATTAGCGCCGTTGGTGGCTAAGGCGGAGGCGGTAGAAGCATTGCCAGTCAAACCGCCGGTAACGGTAAGGGTACCACCTATAGTAGCATTGCTCTGGACCGTTAAATTATTGACCACGAACGGATCGCCGACGCCTGAACTAAGGAAAGCCGCATCAGCCGGATTGTCATCCATCAGGAGCAGTAAAGCTGACACCGCCACCAAGGCCATGGAGGCAAGCAGCGAGACGCTTAATCTTTTTATCATAATTTTGAAGTTATTTGTCTCTTCTATTATATATTTTACCTCAAACTACATTTTTTGGAAACATTCAGGCAGGTAGCAGATTAGTAGATGAACCAATTAGTGCCGTTGCAATATAGCGGGACGGAGTTATATGGCTGGGTCAGCGAGAAGGAAGCTTGGCCGACGATGAGGCCGGGACTGGCGGGGACGATATTGATGTACTTAGTTCCCCCAGCACCACCGCTTTCGTCTACTATCAACAATACCTTACCCGCCGTACAGACTGCAGCAGGAATAGTGACGGTGCGGGTCGCAGTGAGCGAGGTAAAACCGATGATATAGTCGTCGGCGGTAACGGTATAGTTAGCATCAGCGACCGCGGTGCGCTTGAAAATCATGCCACCGTTGATGTGCAGCTTACTAAGAGGGTTGGTGGTGCCGATACCGACGTTGCCAGTGCTATCTATTGTCAACTTTTCCGTTGACCCTGTAGTTATAG
>CAZSAA010000025.1:0-10669 GCA_964604915.1 uncultured Gammaproteobacteria bacterium | reverse complement strand
AGCAAGAAAGAGGTGTTGGCGGCACCGTTTAAGATGAACGATTTGTTGCCAGTTAGGCTGAGATCGGAATTGAAAATGGATGGTCCGGCGAAGGTAGTGGTATCGGTAGCTAAGGTAGTGATGTTGATATTCTTAGCCGCGGAAATATTGGGATAAACAAAAAAAGCCAAAAGTAAAAACAGGCTGGCGTGACTGATTCTTCTTACCGACTTTAGGGCCATAATTATATGAGTAGGATATGTAAAATTATACCATTTTTGAAATACGAGCACAACCTAGATTACTCAAATTATTTAGTATCAACCTGATACGCGTCCGACCCGTCCCCATTATCACGCAATAACCTAAAAGATGAACCCCTTCATTTCATCCTGGCAGATCACCTGATAGGAAGAACCTGGGTATTCGAGCCATTTTGCTGGTGCTTTAACCGCCTTCTTCCGGCTATTCCATTTGAATTCGAATCCGTATAAACGCCCTGCCCGCTCTTCGACCAGGTCGACCTCGGCGCCTCCATAGGTGCGCCAGAAATAATTATTGCTATATATCTTGTGATAGGCTTGATACTTTAACCTTTCCCCGATCAAGAAATTTTCCCAAAGGACGCCTCGGTCATCCCTTCGGTCTAAAGGGCTATAATTATTTATAATCGCATTCCTAATTCCTAGGTCGCAAAAATAGATTTTCTTTAATTTCGATATCTCTTTCCTTTTATTCTTAGCATAGGGGAATAACCGGAAAATAATGTAACTCTTTTCTAAAAGGTCAACGTATCTTTCTACCGTATTCTTATCTATCCCGATTAAATTAGCTAACTCTGTATACGACACCTGCTGCCCTATCTGCAGAGCCAGGGCTTTCAAGAGATTGAAGATAACGTTTGAGCTCTTGATCTCCTGGAATTCCAAGATATCCCGATACAGATAACTAGAAGACAACTCGCTAAGGACTTCTTCTTTACGGGCAAAAGACGGCTGGCTAACCACTTCCGGGTAACTGCCATAGATAAGGCAATCATCTAGGCCGTGGACATTACCCGTCCCATCGCGTCCCAAGCTTATTTCCTCAAAGCTAAGGGGAAAGAGATGATAGACTGATTTCCGTCCAGTGAGCGCCTCTTCCGTACGGTCAAGCAGATTGATGCTCGAAGATCCAGTGGCGATGACCTGCTTATCTTTTCCAAAATAGTCGGTCAATAATTTTAAAGTCTGGCCGATAGTTTCCACTTTTTGCGCCTCATCAATCAATATTATCTTGGCTTCGCCTATGGACAAGGCTAAGTCCCCTATATCTTTATTATTCAAGGCCTCACGCTGGGAAGGATTATCGCAATTAAAAATCACACTCTCTACTCCTGATTCCTGGACTATCTCCTTAGATAAAGTCGTCTTACCGGTTTGACGGGCGCCAGTAATGACTATTGTCTTTCCCTGGAAAAGTCTGCTAAAAATCTCATCTTTTATTAGCCTAAAATACATATAAATCGTAATTTAGTGATTACATTCACTATTTTACGCCTTTTAACTAATATAGTCAAACATTAGAAAATTTATATCATTTCAAAACATGGCCTTTTTCATCGCCGACCAGACGAGACTCGTAGTTCCGGCTCCAAAGACATTGACCGGCCAACGACTTTCCATTATAATGGAAATATATCCATTAAAATGGAAACTATGAAAAACTCTCCTCAACAAATCCTTTTCTCTTCCGTGGCGCAAAAGATCATATATTTCTTGGCCAGCCAGCCCGACCGCCAGTTCAGCGAGAAAGAAATCGCTACCGCATCAGGGTCGAGAAAATCGGCCGCTAACCTGGCCCTCCGCAAATTAGCCGTCGCCGGGTTGGTTCAGAGCACGAAAATCGGACGGAGTGCCCTACACCGGGTAGCCGCTGGCCATCCAGCCATCAAAGAAATGAAAATTATGCAGACTATCCTAGAAACTATCCCTTTAACGGACAAGTTAGCTGAAGTGAGCCAGAAGATAGTCCTATTCGGATCAAGCGCCAAAGGGGAAAATCGTAGCGACAGCGATATCGATATCTTCGTACTGGCTAATGATGTCGCCAAAGTACGAAAAATCATCAATACTTCCCCCTTAGCTGACCGGGTACAAGCGATAATCAACCGGCCAGCCGAAATGCTAGCGATAAACAGGAACAAGCCGCTATTATACCAAGAGATAGATAATGGCATAACCCTATGGGAAATATGAAGGACAATAGATGAGCTGAATGCCTGGAACGAGGAAAAATTGCCAAGCTAGATAAAGCATCCACCTTGGTTGGCAAAGAACTTGCCCTATCGGCCGGGGACCTGAAGTCCGCCACGGCGAGCTGGTCTCAAGAGAATTACAAGTGGACGACTATCCAATCATATTATTCGATGTTCCATACTGCCCGCGCTTTGTTGTATAGTAAAGGTTTCCGTGAAAAGAGCCACTTCTGCCTGATTGAAGCAATCAAGAGTTTCTACGTTGATGAGGGCTTATTACCACCTGAGCATATCGAGGCTTTAAAATTAGGCAAATCCCTCAGAGAAAATGCTGATTACCACGGCGATTTCGACAAAGAAAGTGCTAAAGAGATGTTAAGCGCGGCCACTGATTTCAAACGTCAAGCCAAAGCCATCCTCAAACGCCACTAATCTCTATCTCTCCACCCAGGCATAGCTGAGGTAATTGAGGTGGTCATACCAAGGGGAATAATCGATGCTATCCCGGCTCGGGAATACCGCCTTTATCCTCAATTCCTCGCCGGGATTTTCAAACAGGAAATTCTCCTTGGCCGCTACTTCGGTAAACTCTTCCCCGCGGTTGGAGAGATATAGCCGGAAGATTTCTCCGTCTCCCTCGAGACCGCAGCCATCTTGCCCGCAGACGCCGATATCACTTATGACCGCCGCGGTAACCTGACCGCGATGGTCGAAGATGTTAATAGACTGGGCCTGGTATTCCGGCAATAGGTTAGAAAATCCCTGGTCAGAGAACGACCAAAGCTGCCACTGCCCGTCGCGCCCCAACGCGATATCCACCGACCGCGAATCATTGCTATCCGCTTGGCAAAGGAGACTAGCTCCCTCCACGCCAGGGAAAAGTACGCTCCCGAGCGACCGGGAACCGCGGACCTCCCCGCTGCCATTGGTCCATAGCTTGATGAATTTAGGCCGACCCTGCGCATTGCCACAAAGGTACCAACGCCGCGCGTCGCCCTGCCCTTGATAGGTTATCTGCGGCATAAAGCCGCCATCCGCCACCCGGAGGCCCAAGAAACGGCTGATATCTATCACCTCGTCCCCCTTGAACTGGAAAGCGATCATCTGGTAGCCACCATAGACGACTAAAAAGTCGCGGTCACTGCCGCCAAACGATATCGTCCCGCCCTGCTTGGCATACTTAGGCAAGATCTGATTTTTGGTGTCATTGGTAATTAGAGGGATAAAGGAGTAGGTATCGCTAGAAAGGCGGTATACCCAGCCCCGCTCCCCTTCCCCCTCAGGCGTCACGAAACCGACCAGCCATCCGCCGGACAAAGGGAAGGCAGAAAAAGATAAAATTGGCTGCGCGGCCAATTCTTGCGGGAGGTCGATCGTTTCCGATCCGACCAATATTTGATTATCATCCAATGCCGGGCAACCCGGCGAAACACAATTCGCCCGGACTTCTAAGCCGCAGGCTTCCTGCTGGCAATCAGCCGCCTTTTCCAACTCAAATTCCGGAGCGAAGGTGAAAGCGGCCGTCTCTTCATCCAAGGACAAGCTAGTCTGCGACTGATCAATATAGGCAAAGCTGGAAAAATTGTCGCCGAAGCTCTCCCGATGGACAAACGAGGCCGCATTAGCCTCGTTGTATCCTTCTTGGAGCAGGGCTAGGGCCGATTCCCTGAGCACTACTCCCTGCTTGATGGTTTGCAAGTCATTCTTGATGTCATACTGGATCCCCATCAAGGCGATGAAATTGAAGACGCTAAAGATCAGGAGGAAGAACACGGCACCGAGCAGGATTATCCCCTTGAGGTCATAGCGGAACCTCGCCTGGTACAAGGATCTTTCAGCTGATGTTTTACGAGCGGGTTGCTTTTTTTTGGCAGGCATAGGGCTGATGCTTATGGTTAGTATATTTGTCTTAATTTTACCTCCAAGCCAGGATAGTTGCAAGGTGACGACTCACTTATCTATCTTATATCTCGCACCACGGCCTTGACCAATCCTACTTAGCAACCTTAACGTCACCAACCGCGACAAAGCTTGTTTAATAGTTGATTTTGGCATCTTGCCCCCAAACGATCTATCAATCATAGCGACTCCGATTTCCTTTCCGTCTTTGAATAACTCATATATCTGCGCTTGTTTTTCTGAAAGGAGACTGGCTGGCCTTTCAGATTCCATCAGGTCGCGCGCTTTCCTGACCTGCTCGACAAGAGCGCCCAATAAATATTCCACCCACGGGGTTACATCCTCATGGTTAGTCTTATGATTTTTCTGCGTAGTCCGGAGCGCGAGATAATATTCCATTTTTGTTTCCTCAATGATCTCATCCAACGACACATATGGAACATAGCCATATCCAGCCTTGAGAAGCAAAAGATTCGTTAGTGCCCGGCTCAACCTCCCATTGCCATCTTTGAAGGGGTGGATAGCTAAAAATTCGAAAATAAAATTTGCGATGATAAGGATTGGATGAATCTCACCTTTTTCCAATCGTCCATTGGCCCAATCGATGGCCGCCTGCATTTCCGGCTTTACGAGATACGGAGGAGTGGGGTCAAAAAGTATGACCTGCTCTCCATATTTATTAGTCATGACTACCGTGTTGGGAACATCTTTAAATTTACCCCTATGGATACTATCCTTCTCCGAAAATTGAAGGAGAATGCTGTGAAATTGCAGAATCCAGCCCTCAGAAAGCCTGATCGTCTTCCAATTATCGAAAATCCGCCCTATCAGGTCAGCATAACCGGCAACCTCCTGCTCATCACGACTCTTCGGTGGCTTACCCTTAAGGCCACGCAAAAATCTGGCGATTTCCTCGTCAGTCATCTTAGCGCCTTCAATACGAGTGCTAGCTCCCGTTGAGGTGATGATAACCCAAGATTTGAGACGTCCCAAGATTTGAGGACTAAACCTCAAGCTCCCTCGCCAAAGACCCTTAAATTCGTCAATTTTGCTTATTTTTGCGAGAATTTCCTGGGTTAATCTTATTCGTTTATCATATCTTTCTGATTCCATAAATTAGCTACATTCTAACTATAATCGATTATAGACGAATATGTCCAATTAGTAAACAGTCCCTAACAAAGGCTTTAGGCACTTTAATTTAAAGGCCATATAATCACTGGCTTTATGACAGATATTATGCATAATGTGGGCACCAAGGCAAAAAGAATCCGAACGGTCTCGTGCCTAAGGAGCTTTTTTTATCTTTCACAAGGCCTAGGTCGATTCAGCCCTATATACTTGCCTCGCCTTAACGCCTTAACGCTGCGCGGCGGAGATAGCGCTTGACAACCGCATCATCCACTTCAGATCCCGGGAAATATTCAACTGCCTCGGAATAGTCTATGTCATCGAAATAGGCAAGCTGCTGATAGAAATTTTTTTCTCCAAAGGCTGATCCAAAAATCTCTTTAGCCCTAACGACGATAGCGTCTAGGCTCAAGCCGTTCTTTGCTAAGAAATATAGGTCGACATAATCTTTCCATTTAGCCCGTCTTCCTAGGGCATACGCCTTAAGCGCCCCTAAAACCTCCAATTCCGCCGTCTGGAACTCCGGCTCAGATACGGAAAACGGTACTAAGAAAGGATAATACAAGAAAGTGAGCTTAACCCCGTCACAAATGCAAGTATATTCATCCTTCTCGTCGATTAAGACGCTATCGATACGGCTGATAGCCTTCAATTTTTTATACAAATCAAGGTTAGAAAATCTCTTAGCGGAGAAAAAATCGAAGTCCACCGATCGCCGGTGCCCAAGTTGCAAGGCAATGGCCGTATCACCTGCTAAAGCGAATTTCGACCGAAAAACCTTTAGTTTAGGTAGCAGGTGCTGTTGTTTATGGTTTAGGATTTGTCGATACATGAGTTTGGAAATATAGCTTGAAATAATTGAAAGTCTTGGGACGATAATTATGTCTTTTCCGATCGCTAGTCTGTTTCTTGAATATCGCGGCTGATCGCTTTAAGCCGAGTAATTTGAAAACTACCAAAACGTCTTCCCATTCGCCATAATTAAGGACGCCCTCAAGCAGAGCTTCGTCAGAGAGTTTGGCAACATCCCGTACCCCCCACCAAAGATAGGCATGAGTGCGTAGGAATCTGTCTTTTTCAGAAATTTTGACCACCATAATAAACCAGCTTATCGTTTAAATTTTATCATCTATTACCCGCCTTAGTCCAGAAGTCTACCTAAAAATCTCAAATTGCCAGCCACTTCGAGCGATATTTGATTTTACTCCTTCCCATCATTAATCTATGCCTCGCTTATCATGAAATAGCCGGTGAATACTAACTAGTCAATACTCACCCCCCCCGTTCTCACTCTATTTCTACCAATTCATCCGCGGCTCCAGAATTAACTGCGAAAGCGACCTCTATTTCCTATCTTTCCTCTCTAAGATATTAAAACCCGTCGTCACACAATCATAAAGATAATCTTCCAGTTGACTAAGATCGCCATTAGTTTGCGCTTTATACAGATACGAATAATATAACTGTTTCTGGGACTGCTTGATTATGGCCGGCGCCCAATTGCGCTTTAGCAGCATGCCCGTCATTATCAAGCGACCAGTACGACCGTTACCATCCGAAAAAGGATGAATCCTTTCAAGCTGGGCATGGGTCTTGGCTAATAAATTAATGATATTATTATTATTATGATTATCCTTCCAGTGAGTGGCTATTTCCGCCATCAACCGAGGAACGCTAACGCAATTAGCGGTAGGAAGATGGACGCCAGTTATCCTTACGCTGTGATCACGATAACGGCCAGCATCGCTATATACACCATTAAGCAAGATACCGTGCAAACGTAGTAACAAAGCCTCATCTATAGCTCCGCCCCTACGAATATGATCGAACAGATACTCCAGAGCCGCCTGATGATTCTTCGCTTCCAGATGTTCTTTTAACGTCTTGTTAGGAAGGGCTACATTATCAAACAAGATAGCGGCCGTATCCGGTTCAGTCAAGGTGCTTCCCTCGATAGCATTGCTGTGATAGGTAAGTTGCAAGACGAACTCATCATGAATGTCGGGATTATCCAAAATTTCCGCCAAGACATCGTGGCGAGACGATAAATCAGACAAAATCATCTCCTTCTCTGCTAGACGTTCCGGAGCAATGACTTTCTGGGCAGTTACTTCGAGATATAGGTCGTCAATAGCCGCTAAGAATTTCGTTCTCGGCTGGGACCAGCCATTGAACCAACGGTTAAAGGCCGGAAAAGATACCCCTAACCTATCCGCTAATTTCGTCTGGGTAAGGCCTAGTATCTTTTGAATAATCCTTAATTTTTCAATTAGTTTAACTTCCATATAGCTGATATTAGGAATAAATATGTAAATATTGTAGCAAACTTTATAAAGTTTGTCAAAAATCAAGAAACTTTATAAAGTTCCAACAGTAAAACCCTACCCGATTCCAATCTACTAACGTAAATAGCCCTAATTTAGGTTAGAATACTAACCTAAATAATACACAATTAGGATATTACCAGGTAATATTACAAGAAATTTCTCATTTCTCCCCCCCCTAGAAGCAGCCTCCCAAAGAGACTTTTCGACAGTATCTTATCGAAAAGTCTTGACTTTTCGATAAGATACTGTAAAATAGTCATATATGGAAAGACAACAAACTAAACAAATCATCAAAGACTTGGAGAAAAAAATCGTTTTTTTAGTGGGTCCTCGCCAAGTCGGCAAAACTTGGCTAGCCAAACATATCGGACGTAATTATCAAAAAACGACCTATTTAAACTATGACCATCAAGAAGAGCGGACAATAATTAGAAAGGAGCAGTGGCTAGAAGATACCCAGCTGCTGATCCTAGATGAGCTACATAAAATGAAGGGTTGGAAGAACTATCTTAAGGGGGTCTTTGATACTAAGCCAGATAAATTGAAAATCTTAGTTACCGGCAGCGCTCGATTAGACACATTCCGCCAGTCAGGCGATTCTCTAGCGGGACGGTTCTTGGTCCACCACCTCATGCCCCTTTCTTTGGCTGAGCTGAAAAATGTCGGCGAAGAATCCAGCCTAGCTAAACTATTAATCCGTGGCGGTTTTCCTGAACCACTACTGGCCGAAAATGATATTGAAGCCGACCGCTTCCGCCAACAATATATCGATGGCTTGATCTGGGAAGATGTATTAAACTTTGAAAGGATTGATGATTTTAAGGCTATGAGGATTATCTTCGAGCTATTAAGGCGCAAAGTCGGGTCGCCAATTTCTCTATCCTCAATCGCCGCCGACGCCCAGATATCGCCGGCAACGGTAAAACGTTATATTAATATCTTAGAATCGCTATACATAGTATTCAAAGTAGCTCCGTACTCTAAAAAGGTGGCCAGATCGATCCTTAAAGAGCCAAAGATATATTTTTATGACACCGGACTGGTTATCGGCGCTGAGGGGATAAGATTAGAAAATATGGTAGCGGTTTCCTTACTTAAGGACATCTTGGGAAAGAACGATTACCTTGGCAAAGATTATAGGCTCCACTATGTAAGAACCAAAAACCAGCAGGAGGTTGATTTTGCCATTGCTAGCGAAGACGGCCAAGTCGACGAAATCCTTGAAGTCAAGCTATCGGATAATGATATTAGTAAGCACCTGGCCTATTTTTCCGAAAAGTATGGCTGGCCAGGTCGCCAATTGGTAGCCAATCTAAAGAATGAAAGGCAAGTCGGCAATATCAAGCTCATGAAGGCAGAGAGCTATCTGAAAGAGCTATCTTTCTAATCTACCTATCTCAACCATAAAAAAGACCGGCTGATTCCGTAGCCGGTCTTTTTAGTATTCTCTTTTTATCCTTCAGCCTTATTTCACGATCATCTTGCCCGCTTCTCCTCTGCCTTCATGGCCAGGAACGTTGCAATAGAAGGCATACTCACCGGTCTTCTCGGGCGCATCAAAGGTGATAGCGCGGGTTTCGCCATTGGCGACGCCGACCGCTACCGCCGACAAGGAAGCATCCTTGAAAGCGAAGACATGGGTATAGTCATCGACTGAAGATACGGAAATGGTTACCGGCTGGCCGGCCCTCACTTCAAAGGAAGCAGGCTGGAAGCCTCTTTCGGCCGAAACCTCGATCTTTATCACTTTCTCGGACAACTTGCTGGTATCGGTAATCGGAGCGGTCTGCTGCGGCGCTTCCGGCGCCATCGGTTCGACATCGTTCTTTACTTCGATGCCCTCATTGTTGACCACCTTGTCCTCGAGGATAAGGCTGGCACCGGTTACTTCTACAGTCGCACCTTCGACTGGGATGACCGGAGCCTCCTGTTCAACCGTGGAAGTGGCCCCCGGTTCATTGGTCTGCTGCTGTCCGGCCGGGGTATTATCGCCCGGCTCATTCTCATTAGCTGGCGCGTCCTTCTTAGTCGTTACCAAGATGGCGATTACCAAGATGAGGACGACGATGCCGCCGATAATCAGCCACTTGTTTAGTTTGTTTCCATTTTCCATATTGTTGGAAAGTCCTCGCGTACCAGTATAGAGACATCCATACGGCACGTCTTTAGGAGAGTTAATATATCTTTATTAGTTTATTATATCTAAATTATAGCATTACCCGGAAAACATAGCAAACATCGCGACTATCTGACCTCCATCGCTCCGACACTGTCCGCTGAACGGGTCGGCCACTTCCGCCAATCGAAACGCTTGCCGGATAGGCGGTATGAGAAGGTGGCGGGAACATCGGAATATATGTATACCTTATTGCCAGAGACGGAGTAATAGGCACTGGCGAAGGAATCAGTCGGAGTGAGGATAAGATCGACGTTCTCGGCCGAGAAGTCCACGACCTGGCGCCAGACCCAGAGATCACTCCCCTCTTCCTCGGTGTCGAAGTCGATAACCGCGCGATATGAAGACCCCACCTTCTTGGAAACCTTGATCTTGCCCAAATATTCTTCCTTGACCCCACCCGAGACCGAAGCGGCGTAGGTGGAATAGTATGCCCCATCTATCCGATAGAGCGGATCGATAGTGTTGACGGTTAATTTGCCGACGTTAAGGATATCGTTGCCGTTCATGTTAAGGTCACCAGTAAAGGAAGGTGAACCAATGAGGCCGGATAAGGCGCTATCGACATAGCTCTTAGTAGTGGCATGTGCCCCCGCACTCGGTGTCCCCACCCGGACTGGCTGGCTGAAAGTACCCGGACCGGCTACTTCCAAGGTATATAGCGGGGTAGTAGTGGCGATACCGATGTTGCCAGTTGCTCTTTGAATCGTCAAAGCGTTATACCAAACAGTTGAATATTTCCTATCTAAAGCAAAATCTGCCCCCGAAGCTCCTGTTGTTCCTAACCGCATAGCCCAAGCAATGTTTGTAGGATTAGAACTATCAGTTAATCTGATATGCCCTGTCCCGATAGTTCCATTTTGTGCATCCTGTATATCCAGTTTTCCCGTTGGCGCCGTCGTTCCAATCCCGACGTTGCCA
>CAZSAA010000024.1:0-11233 GCA_964604915.1 uncultured Gammaproteobacteria bacterium | reverse complement strand
ATCCTATCGGCTAAACTGGGTGATTTCTTGATGAAATCTGGGCGGAAATCCAAAGTAAAGCTACTTATCGCTGGTATTCCCTTCAAATATTGGTCAATTTGACTCTCGGAAAGATTGACCAGCTTCGTCTTATCCAAAACGTTAGCATCTTCCTTAATGGCGACGGTAGCCTGGAAAGACACCTTGATACGAGCGGTCTGGCTTTCTGTATCATATGACTCGATGGTATAGGTAATGCTGTTAGTGTCGAAGCCTTTAATCTCTTTATCATCAGGCACGACATAGGCGAGCTTGGCTTCCACCATCTTCTCGACCATCTCCTTATCAAAGCTTATTATCGCTACCCGATTCTTGGCCTTAACCGTGAAATTAGCTGTCTCATCACCGGATTTAGCATCGGTTTCGATGATAGTATTAGCATTATCGAGACTAAGTATCGCGTTATTGCCTAAATCGATCGAAGCCGCTTTGTTAGCGATGAGGGTACGAATATCGGAATAGGCATAATCAAGATCAGCCTGCTTGATAAAATTATTCACTTTATGGCGATATTCGAAATTAGTTTCGCTCTGCCCATATATCTTATCCTGTAGGCCGACCCACAGGCCGGGGATAGTGAAGCGGGTGGGGCCGACGGCCATGGAAGAAGACGGAGTATCAGCGTATACTTCAACTTCCACCGATTGTCCGGCTGGGATGGTAACACCATCTTTCAAACGGAATAGCTTGTTATCACCAGTGAGCAGGCGAGTGGTAGCGACCAGCGGCTGAGCTTTGGTGTAGTTATTTATCAGCTTCACCTTACCAATCACTTCCTCACCCAATATCTCTTCCCCGCTGCTAGAATATTCCTTCTCTACCTCAATATCCTGGCTCCGTACCTGCCCATTTAGTAATTGAGTGACAGAAGAAGTCGAGGTAGCGCTTTCGCTAGTACTTATCTCGAGGCTTATGCTATCGCTGATTATCTCGCGGTTAGGGATAATTTCGATTGCCAAGCTAGAAAAAGAAAAATATCCCACGACCACCAGGAGGGCGACAACCAGCAGGAAGAAGCGGAAGGCGAACTTGCGATACGCGGGTACGCGTTTATGATGGCGAGGCGCCTTTTTTTCCGGCACATCTTCATACTCTGGTTTCCTGTCCATCTGTTTTACCAGATCGGAATAATAATGGCGCTGCTTGTCGAAAAATTTCCCGCCTTCCTCACGATCGGCCGGGAAATACCCTTCTTCCTTTATCTGCAGTTTAGCCGCGTCGTCTTCGAGTGAAGACTTGTCTTCCTTGACGGTTATCTTCCTCTCTTCCAAGGTCCGTGAAAGAGGCATGTCATCGATTTCCAGGTCGTCACTTATCACGTCGACAAAGACCGGCTTGGCCTTGCTAACTGATTTCTTTACGGATGCCGGCTTAGCCTTAGGGCTAGCAGTTTTCTTCTTTCCCACTTCGGATTTAGCAGGCTTATTAGAGATTTTCTTGATACGAGGCATAGGATGGATGTATAGATAATGAAATATGTTCTATTATAACAAATTTATCAATCGCTAACAATCTCGATAAGGCCGCTTGAGCTCTCGGAAATATCCTCTTGAAGCGCGGCCGAGAGATCAGCCTTGATAGCGAGCTTAGCCACCTTGAATTTCCCATCCTCGAGGAACTTGACATAGACATCGCGTTCGCCCGGATAGCGCTTTAGCGCCTCTAACAATATAGAGCTGGTTTCCGGCGTCGCTTCTTCTTTGATAAGGACTTTAATCGGATCCAGGGATTTCTTAGGGACGATTGCCGGCCTCGGTGCTATTGCCGGTTTTTCCGGATACTTCCCTTTCTTGAAGCGCTTGTCCTTAAAATTCATTGCCTGGTGCTTAAAGGCGTCCACGGACTTATCAATATCCTTCATATCTATCGCTCCAGCGATCTCGATAAGCACTTTCGATTCACCGTCTTTATCTGATTTTCTTCCCCGTGCTATCACCGGCAACCCGTCCTGCCAGACGGACAGGGTATCCTTGAGCACGCTCGGGAAGACGAGCAGTTCGAGCGATCCGGTCTCATCATCAATCTTGACAAATAGCATCGATTCACCCTTCTTGGTAACGATCTTCTTTATGCTGGAAATGATGCCGGATACGGTCACCAGCTCATCGCTAGGATAATCGGCCACGGATCGCAACGATTTCACGTAACCATTAAAACGGCTACGCAACTTGGAGAAAGGATGCTCGCTCACGTAGAGGCCGAGCAGATCTTTTTCCCACTGCAGCTTCTCTTCTGCCGCGGCGGGCGGGAAAGGCAACAGACTAAGCTTAGGCAGCGCCTGCTCTTGTGGCAAGCTAGCAAACAGGCTGGCTTGCCCACTAGCCTTCACTTGGCTTATCTCCTTACTAAAATTGAGGAAGCGGTCTAAGTTACCTAGCAGCGACCCCCGTTCGCCTTGACGATCTAAGCCGCCACATTTAATCAGGCTCTCGAGAGATTTCTTGTTGAGATCCTTGTCATCGACCCGCTCCAATAAGTCAAAGATATCCTTATACGGTCCGTTAGCTTTCCTCTCCTTGATCACTTCTTCGACGATATGCTCGCCCACGTTCTTTATCGCGTTCAAGCCGAAGCGTATAGTATCAACCTTATCATTTTCATCGACCGTCTTGTTAGCCGCCGTCCCCTGGGTGACTACGGTAAAGGAAGCGAAAGACTCGTTGATATCAGGGGGCATTATCTTTATTTCCATCTTCTTGCATTCTTCAATCTCTATCGTGACGCGATCGGTATTATGCTGGTCGGAAGTGAGCAGCGCCGCCATGAACTCCACCGGCCAATGCGCTTTGAGATAGGCAGTCTGGTAGGCGACGAGCGCGTAGCAGGCGGCATGGCTGCGGTTGAAACCGTAGCCGGCGAACGGTTCAATGAAGGAAAAAACCTTCTCAGCCAATTCCTTGTGCACGTTATTTTTCACGCAGCCATCGATGAATTTCTCCTTCTGCTCAGCTAAGAGCGAAGCGATCTTCTTGCCCATAGCCTTACGCAGCACGTCCGCTTCGCCTGGCGTGAACCCGGCTAACGCGCGCGATATCTGCATGACCTGCTCCTGGTATATAGCTACTCCGTATGTCTTCTTGAGCACGCCCTCTAGCTTGGGATGGAGGTATGAGACCTTCTTATCCCCATGCTTGCCAGCGATGTATTCCGGGATCCACTCCATCGGACCAGGACGATATAGGGCGACCATGGCGATAATGTCTTCGAATTCGTTGGGACGGAGCTCCTTGAGATATCTCTTCATGCCCGATGATTCGAATTGGAAGACGCCCGTAGTTTCGCCTTTCTGGAACAGCTCGAAAGTCGCCTGGTCATCGAGCGGTATCCGGCTTATATCTATCACCGTATCGCGGGTATTCTTGATAATCTTGATGGCTGATTCGATGATGGTGAGGTTCTTGAGCCCCAAAAAATCCATCTTGAGTAAGCCAAGATCCTCGACTGGATGCAGAGAATACTGAGAAACTACCGTCTTATCAGAAGAAGACGCATATTGGACCGGAGCATAGGCGGTTACAGGGTCTTTAGTGATCAGAACTCCGCAGGCATGAGTAGAGGCATGTCGTGCTACGCCTTCCAAGCGCTTAGCATAATCGATGATGCGCTTAGCGGCCTCTTCATTTTCATACATCTCCCTTAGTTCCGGCACGGTCTTCAGGGCTTCGTCGAATTTAGCGAACATCGGCACGCTCTTGCTTAGCTTATCGCAATAACTATACGGCTCATCAAGCACGCGCCCGACATCGCGGATAGCGGCACGGGCCGCCATCGTCCCGAAGGTAATGATCTGAGCGACATGGTCCTTGCCATACTTCCCCTCCACGTACCGGATAACATCTTCTCGGCGGACGTCAGCGAAGTCCATATCAATATCCGGCATGGAGATGCGATCAGGATTAAGGAAACGCTCGAATAGGAGTTCATATTTCAAGGGGTCCAGATCGGTGATACGGGTGAGATAGCAGACGAGCGAACCGGCCGCACTGCCGCGGCCAGGTCCAACCACGATACCATTGTCCTTCGCCCAGTTGACGAAATCAGACACGATGAGGAAGTATGAGGGCCAGCCCATCTTGGCAATGGTTTCCAGTTCGTAGTTAAGGCGCGCCCAGACATCATCTAAGCTATATTTCTCTCCAGCAAGACAATCGGTCTCGATGCATTCGAGACCACTTCCATCTGTCTTCACCTGGGCGCCATAGCGATAGCGCAAGCCTTCTTCGCACAGGTAACGGAGATACGAATCGCCGTCATACCCCTCTGGCACTTCGAAATACGGTAATTGGATATTATTGAGCTCGATATTGACGTTGCATTTTTCCGCGATAACTAGGGTATTTTCAATCGCTTCCGGCACGTGCGCGAAGGCGGCGATCATATCCTTGTTAGAGCGGACGGAATAATCTCCGTATCCTATCATCTTCATCCGGTTATCATCGTCCTTCTTCTTCTTATTCTGCAGACAAAGCAGGATATCCTGCGCTTCGTCGTCTTCCTTGCGTAAATAGTGGCTATCATTAGTGGCGACGAGCGGAACGCCTAATTCCTTGGAAAAAGCGATAAGCTGCTCATTCACTTGCGCCTGACCTTCCAATTCCGGATGATCCTGGAGTTCAAGATAGTAGTTTCCCTCGCCAAAGAGCTCCTTATACCTGATTATCTTCTCCTTAGCTTTTTCTAAATCGCCAGAGAGGATGAGCTGGGGCACTTCCCCGCCCAAACAGGCGGAAAGGGCGATGAGGCCGTCATGATGCTGCTCCAATAGCTCCCAGTCGATGCGCGGCTTGTAGTAGAAGCCTTCGAGGTGGGCCTTGGAAACGAGTTCGATCAGATTGTGATATCCTTGGTTATCTTTGGCTAGAAGCAGGAGATGATAGTTGCGGGTGAAGGAGGCCGCCTCCTTATCCAGCCGGGAGCCGGGAGCGATATATGCTTCCATACCGATGATGGGCTTGATGCCGGCTTTCTTGCATTTCTGGTAGAATTCAATCACGCCATACATCACGCCATGATCGGTGATAGCGACGGCGGGCGAGCCCTGCTCCTTGGCATGGTTAACCAGCTCGCCGACCTGGGTAAGGCCGTCGAGCAAGGAATAGTGGGTATGGTTGTGCAGGTGAACGAATGACATAGTTGCTTTATGGAAAAGGCCGTTTCCGGCCCTGCCCTATCGTATCTTCTTCAATTTGGAGACCAGTTCGCCGAAATCGTCATCACCGAAGAAACTGATGATGATACGGCCAGCCTTGCCTTGCCGCCTTATCTCCACTTTAGTACCGAGCGCTTTCCCTATCGCCTGTTCCTGACCGGAATAATCCTCACGGGGCGCTCCGCCTTTAGCTGGCGATATCTTCCTTATCTCCTTATCCGTTTCGCTTACCGTGAGATTATTGCGCAATATCTTCCGGAACATATTTATCTGCTGGGCTTCGTCTTCCAGGCTAAGCAGGTACTTAGCGTGCGCTTCCGATATCTTCTTCTGCGCCAAGCCACGCCGTACTTCTTCCGGCAAGGAAAGCAGGCGCAGACAATTAGCGACGGTAGAACGGGCGCGCCCGACTTTTTTCGCTACCTCTTCCTGGCTGATATTGAATTCGTCGATGAGCTTTTGATAGGCAAAGGCGGTCTCGATCGGATTAAGATCCTCGCGCTGGACGTTCTCGATGATGGCGAGCTCGAGTTTTTTCTGTTCATCCGCTTGACGGACGATGACCGGGACTTCCTTCAGTCCGGCCGATATCGCCGCCCGGAGACGCCGCTCGCCTGCGACTAGCTCATAGCCGGAACCCTTCCTAGTGACGATAAGGGCCTGGATTATACCATACTGTTTGATCGATTCTACCAGCTCTTGCAGGGATTCTTCAGCGAATTCGCGGCGTGGCTGCCAAGGATTAGCCTTGATCTCCGACGGAGAGACCTTGATGATGAAATCATCCTGATTGACCAGGATCTTACCCGCTTGATCCGAGACGCCGCTCTGCTTGAGTTCGTCCGGACTGAATATTTTCTTAGGGATAAGCGACCCTAATCCTTTTCCTAAGCCTTGAGGCATATGCGTTTATCGTTATTTTTCGAGACCCATCAGTTCCCGGGCCAAATTTTCGTAGGCGCGAGCACCGCGTGAGCGGGGATCATATTGGAGGATGGACTTACCGTAACTGGGTGCTTCGGCTAGACGGACAGTACGGGGAATGACGGAACGAAAGATACGGTTGGGAAAATATTTATACAGCTCTTCCATCACCGCTTCCGATAGCTTATTGCGCTTATCGAACATGGTTATCACCGCGCCCAGGATAGCCAATTCCGGCTTGAGATTGTTCTGGATGAGCGAGATGGTCTCAAGGAGCTGACTAAGGCCCTCGAGAGCATAGTATTCGCTCTGGATGGGAATGAGAACCTGATCGGCGGCCGTGAGGCTGTTGACGGTGAGCAACCCAAGAGAAGGCGGTCCATCAATAATGATATAGTCGTATTCTCCCTTGATATCTTCCAAGATAGTTGACAAGCGGAATTCGCGGTTATCCAGGCTTATCATCTCGACGCTCGCTCCGGCCAAAGCGACGGTGGCTGGCGCTATCCGCAAGCCTTTCTGGCTCGTCCGTTTTATCACCTCCCTTATCCCCTTTATCCCCAGCAAAGCCTCATATATGCCGCACTCCAACTGCCGATGGTCTATCCCCAATCCGGAAGTGGCGTTAGCTTGGGGGTCGATATCGACAAGGAGCACCTGTTGCCCGAAATGAGCCAGGTATGCGCCAAGATTAACGGCGGTCGTAGTCTTGCCTACGCCGCCTTTCTGATTGACTACAGTGATGATCTTTCCCATAATCCGTGGAGGATTTTGATATATGGTAATTATATATTAAAGGCAGCACTTTGACAATTTAAAAGCCCGGCTGACAATTATTGTCAAACCGGGCAAATATCCAAGGGAAGTGCTATTTAGCTTTCTTCCCTATCTCACTTCTACTCTTGCGAGGTTGGAGCGTAGAGGTGGCGGTGATAAAGATCGCCGCCGACCTAAGTTCCCGTTGCAGGAACTCGAATACCGATTGTCGAACTGCTGGTGCTTCCAGCTGCATTTCCAGAGCCTTGATGGCCACATACTGTTGGTACAGTATGAGATTCCTTTCGGAAGTTTCCATCTTAGCCCAGATGTCGGAACGCATATTGAAGGTAAGCGTCCCGGTCTTGGGTTCGAATTCCCAATGATTATCGTTTCCGGGCATCTCCTCGAAAACGAATTGGAGGCCAGTACTATGCCCCCTGACCAAGCGGCGCTTAGTCCCTTCGCCAGCGACGGTAAAGGGGGTGTGGCCAGGATGGAGAGTCGGTTCCCTATCGACGTTAGAGGTATCTATCGTCGGACGGGAACGTTTTTTCTTCTTTTCCCCAAGCTTCTTGGAGGATGGGAACGGCTGTTCCTGTTTTGCCTCCTCAAAGCCGATGTGCCCAGGACCGATGGTACCCATCTTGAAGGATTTGACCACTCCCAACAAATGCGGAAGCTGGCTCTTTATCCTTTCCTCAAGCTGGGAAATCGCCATCGAACCGACCGCTTGCAGCCAGACATCCCTCTCGCCATCCTTGATAGAAGCGATATGCTTCTGGCCATGGTTCTTGACCCATGACTCAAGGTGGATGAGGAAATTCAGTCGCGCCTCATTGTCCTCAAACTCCTTCCGGTTTGGATTAAGGGAGCAGTTACTGCTGATCACCGCCCCTTCGAAAGTGCCGGATAAGAGAGTCTGAGTGACATCGTGATCCATTTCTGGCGTTGACTTTGCGAATACCGGAAACGGTATGCGGAAATCATTGCCCTCTATGCCCACTAGTATCTGTCCCTTGCGACCGGTTTTGGTCTTAGGGGCGAGGTACATGTCAAACATGGTCCGGCCCGACTTCATATCGCCATACTCTACCTGTCCAAACGGTTCACCAGAAAAAGAGGCGGCTTTAAAGGAGCTAATTTCCTTCGTAGCATTATTGACCCTCTTAATCGTTACGTTAACTTGGCAATCCAGGCGGCGCATGACCTCGGAAAAATGCCCCAAGATTAAAGACTGTAATTCGCTTAATGAAATAGCATTGATGCTCCTATCGCTGGTAAATTCGTTTAATGCTATTTCCGTCCGCCAATCTACCGCTTCAACTTTCTTGTTTCCACTTTTACGTAGGCGAGAATAGCTGAGGTTAGGCATCGGTACCATCGGGATCTTTGGTAGCTCGAAGTTTTTCAGAATGCTTTGGCAATCGAAAATCCAACGATTGTATTCATGCTTTTCTCCTTTGGCGGCCGAAGTAACTAAGAAGCCTTTGCATTTGCCTAGTGGCGAAATCAGGCCAATACCGAACTGACCTAATTTCCCAGCTTTCCCCTTTATGGAGTAGCAGAGTGAGGACAAGGCTTCCTTAAATTTTTCCGGACTGATACCAGAACCATTGTCCCGTACCGCCAGCATCCGCGTCTTGTAGTCTATTACCACAGATATCTCCGTAGCTTCGGAGTCAAGGGAGTTCTGGACTATCTCCAAAACGACTCTCATCAGCGTAGGATATCTATCAGTCACATAGCCCATCGTATTCCCCATGTGGGGGATCATCTCAAACATCTGCACTTCCATCACTTCTTGTTATAGGTTTGGTAACTGCGCTCACTACACAAGGCATTGAACTTCTCGGATATCCGATAAAGCATGTTGGACGCAGTGAATATACTGAGTCCTTCTGCCTCTAAAGCGGCCCGAAATCCTTGGCGGATTTCCGGAGAAGAATTAAGGTACGAATCCATCACTGGCTCGACCTTGGATAACAACTCGGACAATTGCCGGAAATCGACGACGTCCTTGGCATAGTCAAGCACTTCTTTCTTTGGCGCCCGACCAATGGCATAGTCCAACTGTACCTGGAAACGAGTTTTCATCAGGTTTGCCAGCAAAGTAGCCTTGATTGAAGAAATCTGCCGACGCCCGAACAGGGGGCGATAGATCTCGTAAACCTGGGCAAAGCCCAAGTATTCAGCCAATTCTTCCGAACTGACCCAGCCCATACCTAACACCACCATCGTCCGATGAAGGGTCGAATTAAATTCGATCTCCTGAGGGATATAGGGCGAATGCAGGGTGACATAGGTCAAAGCTTTGACCAAAAATGGCCCCTTGGGGAGCGTTTCCTTCCCCCAATTCTTGACCGAATCCACGCTAACCCGGCAAAACTCCGCCAGTGGCCTCACGTTTTCCTTGTTTTCCAGGAAGCGTTCTAAACACTCCTGGATACTTAATTTTCCTTCCATAATATCTTTATTCAGTTTTGAACGTTCGTTTTTGTCGATAGGATAACGGAAAGAATCCGTCTACGCTATAACCAAAAATACTATCATTAATCTAGATATTCGTCAAGATGTGTACTGTTGCAGAATTGAAGTTACCTTCTGGGGATAAATGTTAACGATATTTAAAGAATCAAACAAAGTGGAGGCGATCTTGAGGTCTGGGGTCAAGCCGTTCATGCCGTAGCCATGGTGACGACGCTGGGAATTATAGTAATTGAGCCAAGAATTAAGTTTGAATTGCAAATATTCATCGGAATCGTGGAAGGAGCAGTATTTCCAGAAAAAGCCCTGCTTGAGAGTCCGATGGAAACGCTCGATCTTGCCGTTGTGCTCCGGGGTATATGGTTCATTGATAATTACCTCGATGCCCAGAGAATGACAGAAGTCCAGGAACCTCTGGGAACGGTAGCGATTGTCGGCTCGGATCCGTTGGATGCGGAAAGGAGAATGGCTGACTAGATCTTGGACGAACAAGATGGCATTATCAATGGTTTCCCGGTCATATAGCCGGGCGAACACCCGCCGGGAACAATCATCAATGGCATCGAAGCAAGCCAGCTTGCGCCCTCGGCCGAAGGGATAGCAAGCGTCCAGCTGCAGCTCTTCGCCCGGGGTTTCCAGACAATATAGTTTGGGATCAGGTCGCCATCTCTTGTAATTATCGGTATAGCGGACTTGATCCCGTTTCAATATGCGCCAGATAGTGGTCGGATGCAGAGATACCCCTTGTTCCCCTAGCGTCTCACTCAGGGGGACTGGACCCAGATCAGGATGCTTGATGGCCAGATCATCGACTAACTGGGCAATCTTGTCTGGCGTCCGATTAGCAGGATGGAATCGCTTGGGACCGGGTTTCTTGGGGACTAGGGCGGCCGGGCCATATCTTTGATAGCGGTATTTGAGACGGGAAAGAGATTTGGGGTGGATGCCTAACAATTGGGCGCCCGCCCGGCCGCTGAGCTTCTTGGCTAGACAAAGGTCTAGGATACTTTGCTTCATAGCAATCAGGTTATCCCTGGTGTTCCGGGTCCGCATATGATTTATGGTAGTTATGGGCTAAATAGCCCTGCCACCATATTATATGGGAACGGAAACCGAAAGGTAACCCTAATTGCTGCAATTGTAACAATATTCGTCAAGATGTAAAACCACCCTGGAAAGCCAGTCACAATTTCCGCTAAGCTAGCGGTCTACTTCTATCAAGTAGATTTTTGACAATCCTTCGTCGGTCTATTATACTGATACCCATGAGTTAGGCCATGGTGGCGGAACTGGTAGACGCGCACGACTCAAACTCGTGTGGGGGCAACTCCATGAGGGTCCGAGTCCCTCCCGTGGCACCCAAACAGAAAAGGAAGCTTAGTTGCTTCCTTTTTTTGTTTTTTCTTAGAATCGCTCAAAAAGAAAAACAGCCTTATCCATAAGGCTGCCCACTTTATTGTCTCCCATTTTTCCTCTGGTAAATCATCCGCCGAACCAATTCAGGCCACGGAATCTTTTTACCGAGGAACATCGCAACTTCATCATCGCTCACTTCCTGGCTCGGAGTATAGTGATGGACGAGAAGTAGGATAATCCAGAGATAGAAAGAAGTGATAAACATCAGCGCTATCACTAACTCCCAATCTAACTCTCCCGCCAAGCGATAGCTAGCTCTAAAGGCAAAAGTCACCCATAGGACGATTACTACTAACTTAACTGGCAAAGAGCGCACTTGTTTCTTGTACCGGGCAGCGGCTGCTCTCGCTTCTGCCAAAGATGCTTCATCTTTTTTTAAAGCCATATTTAGGGTATTTTAAAGGTTCAACATTAGGAATAAGAGTATACTATTTATCCGTTTTTATGTCAATAAAAACTAAA
>CAZSAA010000023.1:0-13111 GCA_964604915.1 uncultured Gammaproteobacteria bacterium | reverse complement strand
TTTTTTAGACTAGCGAGTTATAGAGTTATATAATACCAGCGCTCTTGGTTAGCGCCTGGATAAAACATATGGACTCATATTACTTGAATCTGGCCGCGCAGGCCAAAGGAGAACACGAAATTCACACGGCGTCCTGCGTCTATCTTCCAGACCGTCCGCATCGGGAATTCTTGGGGGTATTCGATGATTGCCATGAGGCGATCAGGAAGGCCAAGGATTATTTTGACAACGTAGACGGTTGCCTCTATTGCTGTGATGATTGTCATAGGAAATAGGGGGGGGATAATCTTTATCTAGCTATAAGGTAGTTAGTCCTATAATCCTCATATCCTGGTTTTTTCTAGGGCAATTTAAGCGAGGTTATTTGCCTATTTTGGGAAATAGTGTATAATATGAACTGTTAGTACCCAGTTTTGGGTACTAACAGTTCATACTTTATGCATTTATGGAAAAAGACAGGATAATAAGCTTAGTCAGGTCAAAAAGGACGATTTTTACCATCCGGGATTTCGCTCTATTCTGGCCGGATATGAGCGGGGAAATCATTAAGAAGACCCTCTATCGTTATGTTAATTCCGGCCGCTTGCATCGCCTCCGTCGGGGCATATATGCCTTAAATGAGGATTACGACCGTTATGAGTTGGCTACCCGTCTCTTTACGCCCTGTTATATAAGTTTCGAGACAGTCTTAGTTAAGGCGGGTATCGTCTTCCAGTTCTATAGCAGCATCTTAGCTGCTTCATATTTATCTCGAGAAATCAAGATTTCTGGCCAGGGTTATGTTTTTCATAAACTTAACGCCCATATCCTTACCAACCATGCCGGAATAGAGGACGGGGGCAATTACGCCATCGCTTCGCCGGAACGTGCTTTCTTGGATGTCTTGTATATCAATAAGGAATATCACTTCGATAACCTTGTCGGTATCGATTGGGCAAAAGTTGATAGCATATTACCTATCTATGGAGATAATCAGAGGATGGCCGCTCGGATAAAAAGATATAAAGCTAATTTTTTAAAACGATGATCAATATCGACAAGCATAAGAACATCCTAGTCAGGATACTCAAGGATATTTATGACGATAAGGTTTTAGCTAGGATCTTGGGGTTTAAGGGTGGCACGGCCGCCCTGCTATTCTATAACCTTGATCGTTTTTCAGTCGACTTGGATTTTGATTTGCTTGATTCAAATAGGGAAGAGGAAATACTTATCCGGATGGAGAAGATCTTGGCTCCCTATGGCCGCTTAAAACAAGCGCGACAGAAAAATTATACTATATTCTTCGAAGTTTCGTATTCAGGTGAGGCAGACCAGAATGTGAAAGTAGAGGTAAGCCGTCGCCAATCCGATTCGCGTTTCGTTCCGCTTGCCTATCTTGGCATATCTATGCCGGTTATGATAAAAGAAGATATGTTCGCTAATAAGCTGGCGGCTCTGTACGAACGAGTAGATCGGGCTAACCGTGATATTTATGACGTCTGGTTCTTCGCACGCCATGATTGGCCGATTAACCGCAGGATAGTAGAAGAAAGGATAGGCCTGCCTTTCAAGGATTGCCTAGATGTCTGCATCGCCAAGTTGGAGAAAGCAACCAGCCGTTCCATCCTTTCGGGTATGGGTGAGCTTTTAAACGAGCAGCAGAAGGCTTGGGCTAGGGTCAAGCTAAGGACCGAAACTATCTTTTTGCTCAAATTGATGCGTGATAATTGAGGGAGGCTGGCTTGGTGCTAGCCTTTCTTTTTTCACGGTTTATTTGCTATAATTCTATCATCTTTAATTAATTTGTTTTTCATATGTCCGATTCCAAATTGGCTCAGATAGTGCGCTACGGCCTTTTTTTGGCCCTGCCCATCGTCCTCTTCTCCTTCAAGAGTCTGCTTTTCCCTTATATCACCTCTAAGCAGCTATTCTTTAATATCCTGATCGAGATCCTTGTCGCCTTCTGGCTGACCTTGGTTATTAAATTTCCGGCCTGGCGTCCGAAAAAATTTCTAGTGAGCGGGGGTCTTTTCGCCTATATCTTAGTTATCTTAGCCTCTTGCTTTTTCAGCGTCGATCCGCAGCTTAGCTTCTGGGGCGATGCCGAGCGCATGTTGAGCTTCTTCCATATTTTCCATTTCTTCCTCTTCTACCTGATGCTTATCACCGTTTTTCAGACCAGAAAAGATTGGCGCCAGCTTTTGGCCGTTTCGGTCGGCTTCGCTTCGCTCGTGAGCTTTATCGGCCTGGTCGGGCAAAATCGCTATAGCACGATAGGGAACACTGCCTACGTGAGCGGTTACCTGATCTTCAACATATATTTTGCCGCCTTGCTTTTTCTCTGGTCAAAAAAGGGTTGGCAGAAAGGGCTGTTGGTCGCGCTAGCTATCCTGATGGGTTGGCAATTTATCCGCATGAAGACGTCAGGCGCTATCATCGGCCTAGGAGCGAGTGTCATGCTTATGGTCCTTATCGGCGCCTTTTTGAGCGCCAACAAGAAGTTCAAGGTTTGGCTCCTGTCTGCCTTTGCCGTCTTGGCGGCACTGGTCATCTTCGTCTTCTCGAGCCAGCAAGCGGATTGGTTCCAGTCTAGGCCTTATCTCAAGAACCTTACTTTTGCCAAGAACACTTTCCAGACCCGGCTCATTTCTTGGCGCGGGGCAATCGCTGAGTTTCCGGAACATCCGGTCATCGGTACCGGTTTCGGCACCTATGCTATCACCTTTGATAAGACCTTCGATCCCAAGTTCTATGACTATACTCGCAGTGAGACATATTTTGACCGGGCGCACAATAATCTCTTAGACATCCTTTCCACCACCGGCGCTTTAGGGTTGATTACTTACCTTAGCGTCTTTATCTTCGCCCTGTACTACCTATACATCATCGCCAAGCGTAAAGGTTTCAGATTGGGCCGGGATGAGAACGGGAAGGATAATTTCCAGACTTTGTTGCTCCTGGGATTGATGGCGGCATACTTTATTCAGAACTTGGCGATTTTTGATTCGCTCGTTACCTATATCGGCGCCTTCATACTTCTGGGCTATATATATTTCCTATATCACGAAGGAAGGGATCAAGAATCCGAGCCCAAGATGCGGGCGATAAACGGCCCGAGATTGTTAGCTGTCCTGCTAGTCCTGGCCTTTATTGCTGCCTATCAGGCTAATCTCAAGCCTTGGCGCACCTTCGCTATGAGCATCGATTCATATGTTCTTTTGGCGCAAGGACATGTAGACGAAGCGCTAGATAACTACGGAAATACTTTCAAAAATAATACCCCGCTTGATCGCGATGGCCGGATATCGCTAGTGAGTTTCGTAAATGGTAATGCGGACTCTCTCCGCGAACTGCCAGGGGAGCAGGCCTTGCGTTTGGCCGAGTATTCCATCGAGCTGGCTCGGCAGAATCTCGCCCTTAATCCGCAAGATAGCTTAATGGCCTTGCAATTGGCCCAGGCATACGACGTCGCGGCCCAACTAAGTTATGAAGATCCCTCTAAATTCGATATCCTCTCCGCCGCCGCCTTGGAAGCGATAGATACCTCCATCGCCTCGAGTCCGCGCCGTATTCCGCCCTATTTCGTCAAAGCTAAAATCCAATTTACTCGTGGCGAAACCCAAGCCGCTCTTGAAACCGTCCGCTATGGGGTATCGCTCAACGAGAACTATCCGGACGGCCATTGCTTGCTCGGGCGTTTCGCTTGGAGTCTCAATCAGAAAGATGAAGCATATGAGCAGATGAGCACCTGCTTAGATCTCTCTGGCACCACCTATGCCTCAATGGAAACTTTGGACGCCATGATGTCCGAGTATTTGGATAACAAGGATTATGATAAGCTGATGAATATGGCTGAACTTATCATCCGGGATAGAGATAAGAGCGCGTCGGTTCTGGCGGAAATGGCCAAGCTATATTATTTGGTCGGTGATAATGAGAAAGCACAAGAGACCGCCAGGGAAGCGATAGCGCTGGATTCAAGCGTCGCTACCAGCTTGGAAGCGATCCTTCAGCCATAATAGCGGATGACAACTATAAGAGAAGAGCTTTAGGAGGCCTTGAGGGCCTCTTTTAGCGTCTTTAAGGTCTGGGTTGCTATATTGGGGCTATGAACTATCTCAAAGGCGTCCTGGCCCGTCTCAAGCGCCAGAAAACTAAAAAACGGCGCTTGATTATCATCGCTAGCTTAGGGTTCCCACTCCTTCTGCTTATTTTAGCGGCGGCTTGGCATTGGCGAGATTATCAGGCCATTTCTGCTTGGGAAAAGCTTGCTCGCCAAGCGGGTACCGATACCTGCCATGACGAGTGTCTTTTGCGCCAAACCCGGTATCGTAACCGCATCCTGTCCTCATATGAATATACCAAGCCAACTCTGCTTGATTGCCTGTTCGGTTCAGCTTGCCGCCAAGAAGCTAAGCAGGAAGCGCTGGGATTACTCCAATCGGCCGAGCCGGATATCTGCCAGACCGAGATACCTGCCCGACGTTCTTCCTTGTCCCGCCTCGATCAGGATTCTTTTTTGCTGATATATCAGGCGTGTGATCTCGCTCTTAGTCCGGCCGACTTGCGTTTAGCCGCCTTTTGGCTCAAGGAAGCGACGGGAGAGCGGAGAGCGGACATCTTGCGTTTACTGGCTATCAAAGCGCCATCCGCTGGCTTGGCTAGCGCTCTAACTGAAGCTAAATCAGGCGCCGATCAGTCGGAAGCGATCTCTATCTTGGCTTGGCTCAAGGGACAGGGGAAGGCTATCTCCGCTTCGGATCTGGACGCGCTCTGCCGCGACTATCGCGCCACGGCTAATGAAAGCCTATTACGACGTTTAGTATTTTTAGTCGGCGACTATTATTCCAATTATCCCTTGGAGAGCCGCCAATGCCTAGAAGCTGTCATCAATGGTCCGCACGGAACGGTATCGCGCGCTTTGGCGGCTAATATCTTAGCGGCGCAGGGCGTCGCTGGTCCGGCCATATCACTGAGAGAGGAGGATTTAGATGAATAGGGTTATTTTTATCCTTTTAGCGTCAATATTATCTTTTTCCTTCTTTTATAGAGTCCAGGCGATGCCGCTCGGCGCCTTGGTATACCGCACCTCGGGTAACGGTCTAATGTATGGCTATAATACCAGCGAGCTTATCTCCTTTTCCGGTGATATCATTTCCGACTTCTATTCCGGCCACGTCGGCATTTATGTTGGCGAGGAAGGGGGCAAGCATTACGTAGTGGAGGCGCTCGGCGATGGAGTAGTGAAGAATGAGGCTAAGTATTTCGTCAACTGGGCTCAGGAAGAGGAATATCTAGGGGCTAAGCTGCCGAAAGAGGCAACCCTGATTGAACGTCTCAAGGCGGTCGAGATTGCCAAGCGCATCGCTGAGCTAGGCCTCGGCTATGATACCAGTTTCCGTCATCAGAAAGGTCCCAAGAGTGGCCAGTGGACCTGTGTCGGTCTGACAGAAAAGGTGTATGAGAGTGCGGCCATTTCCAACCCGTATAACTTGTCTGCTCTGGAATATGATCCAGCCTTCTATGCCGTCGATATCACGCCTGACGGTTTCGATAACGATTCGGTGGTCAACAGCTATGGCGACACTTTTGCCAAGGAGAAGGAATTTTCCCAGATTGTTCGCCGGACGGAGATGGTTGTGCCAGCCAAGGAGATCGTCGGCTATGACGCTGGCTATGAACACGCGGGCAAACGATATTTCTTCTTGCCCTATAGCCAATTCCTCCAGCCTAGTCTCAAGGAAGTGGATACCGATATCGAGATCGGGAGCGAGTTCAAAGACAAGCAGGCCCGCGGTTCCGTCTCGAAGATATTGGTGATGCTCAAGTGGTCCTTTATCAATAATCCCGTCTCTACAGTAAAGAATGCTGTTGGCTATGTCGCTCGGCTATTCAAAGGGAAGGAAGACGGTTCCTCTTTAGCGTTGAACAGGGAAGAGGGGATAGCGGAGAGAACGGAAGATTCATTAAATTATGAAGATCTACCGGCCTTTTCGCTTGATGATTGGGAAAACTTAGCTGGCCAGGAAGAGACCGGAGAACCAATCAAGACAGAAGGCGAGGCCGAGGAAGAATGGCTACAGCCAGAGTTAGAGGAGGAGATAGTTAAAGAGGAAGAAGAGGAGCAAGAAACAGAGGAAAAGGAGGAAAAAGGGGTGGAAAAGATAGAAAGCGAAGGGGCTAAAGCGACGTCGTTGCCCGGTTTTTCTCCGGCTAGCCAAGCTACTACCGCTAAAACCGTGGCTAAGGCTGATAGCTACAAGGTATCGGTTATCAAGCAAACAGCTAAAACGTCCAGTAGTTCGTATCAGGTCACTTTGCCTAGCCGCCAGGTCAAGACGACCCAGAGCGCGGCTAGTTCTAGTCAAAGTCAAACCGATGAGGAAGAAAAGACTTGGCCTTTGTTAATTCGGCGACTCTACGCTACTGGAAATGATGACTGGATAGAGCTATATAACCCTAATACCCAAGCGGTTGATCTCAAGGCTGGCGGATATCGTCTGGAAAAGAGCAAGACAGCGGTTGACCCGTCTATCATGCTTCGATTCGACAAGGAAGAAGACTTGGAATACCGGTTCGGATCCATTATCCCGCCCGGCCAATCTTTGGTCGTAGCTAACGATGAGGCGAGCACGGATATCTTAGCCAAAGCCCATGCTATCGCCAAGCATACCAATTTCAATTGGCGGGGTGATGGATATTCCATATATCTGGCCTCTGGTCCGGTTAGTAGCCGGAGTGATGAGGATATAGTGGATCTCGTCGGTTTTGGCACCGCCTTGTACTACGAAGGTTCCAGGGCGCCAGAAATCCTTGATAACCAAGTACTTTGGCGTAAACCTAGGGCGGGAACAGCCTTAGCTGACCTATTGACTAGCGGTACCGATCGTAACCTCATGCAGGCAGTCGATACGGATGATAACGGGCAGGATTTTCTGCTCGTCCCTCTCATTGAACAAACGGAAGAGGAAGAAGAGCAAGAAGAAGAGGAAGAAGAACAACAACAAGAAGAAGAGGAAGAAAACGATCAAACTTCTGGTAGCGCGATTTCGGTGGCAGGCATGAAGCATCTATGGCACTTTGACGAGTGTTTCGGCGAAGAGACAGAGGATTATAAAGGAAATAACGATTTGGATATTTCCGCTAACCGGGCCATCGGTTATTTCGGTTGCGGCCTGGAAACTTTCTATGAATATCCGGCTATCCCTTCCTTGCTTTCTAGTAATGAGAAGCTTGATGGTAATGATTTTTCCATATCTTTCTGGATGAACGCGCTAGCGAATTCTTCCCGCACCGAGATTCTCCTTGATGGTGATAGCAATGGTAAGTTTATGCGCTTCGTCTTTAATCCGATGTATGTCAATATCGAGGGTTTGCCTAACACCGAGGCGGTGCAGAATTTTTTCCCAGAATGGGATTATAGTAGCTGGCATCTAGCGACTATATCAGTGGATGATAGTCGTCATGCCTGGGGCATCTATCTCGATGGGCAAAAGAAATTCTCCGGTGCCCTGCCGAGCGGTGAACTTTTGCCAGTCGATTTTTCCCGCCTGCAGATTAGTAATGATAATGGATTTACTGTCGTCGATGAATTAGCACTATTTAGCCGCGGTTTGTCGGCAGAGGAGATAAAGGATATATATGACCTGAAATTGCCATTCACTCCGGTAGCACCGGTTTGGCAGCCACTCGAAGTAGCTCTTCTTCATTTCTGGGATATGAACGAGGCCCAGGGAACGCTAGCGGCGGATTCGGTCGGTGGGGAAGATTTGCTGCTAAATGGACAGGCAGAGTGGGTGCTAAATAGTTATGAGAATAGCAATTTGCGGCAGACGGGATATAATAGCCGCCTCTTGGTTGATTTTTCCGAGCCCTTTGCCGCGGGCGACCTGAGCCTTTCCTTCTGGTGGCGCAATTCCGCCTATCCCGACGAAGGCCGCGGCGAGATAGCCGTAGTAGCTGATGATGGCGGTTATATGCTCGCTTTCGTGCCGAGCGTTTATAGCGCTAGTTATTTTATCGACGGTGACTTCCATTCCTTGGCGGCCGGCACTTTTCCACATGATGACGATTGGCATAATATTATCCTTTCCTATGACCGCCTTAATCTGCGTTTAGATATCTATGTCGATGGGGAATCATTCGTCTCGCAGCGCTATATCGCCTGGCCGTCCGAAACCAAGGTTGGCAGCTTGCGGGTGACTAACCAGAATTTTTTCTATGACGTCGATGATATGAGCGTATGGCGTGGCTACCTTACCGCCGCCGATGCCAGCCGGATCTATAGCCAAGGGAGGGTTGATAGGGTGGGGGAGGGGAGTTGATTACTAATTGGAAAACAAAGTTAAAGGCCTTCGCTTATCTGAGTTTTTAATACGGATGATGGGCGAAGGCCTGTTTATTTGGCATATATTACAATAACAGTTGATTTTTCTGCCTATCTTTACTACCATATACATAGGGCAAGCGGACGGCCGCCTTGTTTTTGACAAGGAGGAAAGTCCGGACTTCATAAAAAGGGCAGTGGGTAACGCCCACCGGGGGTAACCCTAGGGAAAGTGCCACAGAGACGATACTATCCGTCTTCGGACGGAGAAAGGTGAAAAGTGATCCGTCAAACGGGTCTCGGCCCAGGGTGACCTGGCGCCGCGGTAAACCCTGCCTGAAGCAAGGGCAAACTCGGAACTTTCGGGTTCCGAGAGAAAGTAGCCCGCTCGATCCGACCGGTAACGGTCGGGCTAGATAAATGGCCGTACTACGACAGAATCCGGCTTATAGCTTGCCCTATAGAATTTCTTATGAAAAAACAAGAACTATTTTTCTCGACCCTGCTCATCCCGCTCGACTACCTAATGGTAGTCCTGGCGGGAATATCAGCCTATCACCTGCGCTTCTCGCAGTGGAGCACGGAAGTGAGGCCGGTCATCTTTAACCTGTCTTTCGATACGTATTCCCGTAGCCTGATGTTGGTATCAGCCATTATCATCCTGATATTTATCGCTTCAGGGTTGTATAAGATAAAGGCTAGGAAATTGGCTCTCGAATTGTCACACATCTTTTTTGCTTGTACCGCTGGCCTCGCTTTGGTGGCGATCATCATCTTTTTCCAGCGCGAACTTTTCGATTCCCGGTTCATCGTACTGGTCGGTTTCTTTTTGGCAATAACCTATATTTCTTTCATTCATATTTTCGTGCGTTGGTTGCAGAAGCGCCTGTATTCATATGGTATTGGCATCGGCAAACTGCTCATCGTTGGCAGCGGCAAGACGGCGGACAATTTCATCTCCGAGTTTTCCAGTCAGAAGAAATATGGCTGGGAAGTGGTGAAGCGCATTCGGGATTTTTCTTTCGATACCGCTAAGGAATTGGAGGAATACCTGAAGGATAATCAGGTAGACGGCATTATCCAATGCGACCCGAATCTCAGCAAGGCTGAATTCTTGCGTCTCTTCGATTTTGCCAACGACCATCACATAAATTTCCGTTATGTCGCCGACTTGCTGGAAGTGAAGGTATTGCGAAACGAGACTTCCGAAATATTGGGTGTGCCGGTCGTCGAAGTCAAACGCACTACCCTCGAAGGCTGGGGTCGGGTGATAAAACGGATAGTGGACATCATCGGTTCATCTATCCTCATCATGCTCTTGTCTCCAGTCTTTTTGATCGTTTCTCTTCTGATCACCCTTGATTCCCGGGGACCTATCTTCTTCTCCCGCAAGGACGATGGTACCCCCCTTACCAGGGTCGGCGAAGGCGGCAAGCTCTTCCGCTATTTCAAGTTTCGTTCCATGATCCCCAATAGCGATAGTATGCGGTATAGGGAATTAGCAGACAAAAATCTGCGTAATGACGGGCCGCTTGTTAAGATAAAGGACGACCCACGCGTCACCCGGGTGGGGAAGATAATTAGGCGTTTGTCTATTGATGAGCTGCCGGAGCTCTTCCTCGTCCTTATCGGCCGCATGAGCTTAGTTGGGCCTCGCCCCCATCTGCCGGAAGAAGTAGCTAAATATGAGAACCATCAACGCAAAACTTTAACGGTGAAACCGGGTATTACCGGTCTAGCCCAGGTTTCCGGCCGGAGCGATTTGATGTTTGAGGAGGAAGTGAAGCTCGACGTATATTATCTAGAAAATTGGTCGCTGTTGCTGGATTTTTCCATCCTTTTGCGCACACCACTGGCCGTGCTCAAGCATCGCGGCACGGAATAACCTATGAAAGTAGCTTTGATCCACGATCATCTCGCCCAGGACGGCGGTGCCGAAAAGGTACTCCGTACTTTAGCTGAACTCTTTCCTGATGCCGTCATATATACCTTGCTGGCGGATCGTCACAAGACTGACGGCTACTTGCCGGGCAAGCGCATAGAGACTTCTATCATCCAGAAATTGCCTGGTGGGGTGAAGCACTATAAATGGTATCTGTTTTTCATGCCGATGGCGGTAGAATTTTTTGATTTGCGCGGATATGACCTGGTCATTTCCGATACTAGTTCCTTTGCTAAGGGTGTAATCACCCAGCCGGATATCCCTCACATCTGCTATTGCCATACTCCCACCCGCTATCTCTGGAGCGACACCCATGAATATATCAACGACCTAAAGTATAATAAATGGATAAAGAAACTGGTTTCCCTGATGCTTAATCGTATCCGTATGTGGGATAGGCTAGCGGCGGATCGGGTAGATTATTTCATTGCTAATTCTCAGACCGTGGCTAAGCGCATCAGTAAATATTATCGTCGCGATAGCCAGGTGATATATCCGCCAGTTGAAACCAGCGCTTTCTATATCTCCGCCCCGAAGCAGGGAAGCGAGCGGTATTTCCTGGCCGGTTGCCGGTTGGTACCGTATAAGCGGATAGATATCGTAATTGAAGCTTTCTTGGAATTGGGGAGTGGATACCGTCTCAAGATATTCGGCGACGGTGTCGATTTACCTCGCCTTATGAAGATTGCCGCCGGTAATCCGGATATAGAATTCCTCGGTCGCGTTACTGAGGAACAGAAGGCTAGTTTATACAGCGAAGCTGTTGCTTTCATCAATCCTCAGGAAGAAGATTTTGGCATCACACCGCTCGAATCCATGGCTTCCGGCCGGCCGGTAATCGCGTATCGCAAGGGTGGAGCAACTGAAACCGTACAAGAGGGAAAAACTGGCATATTCTTCGAGGAGCAAACGCCGGCGGCGATCGCGACGGCGGTAAGGCAGCTTGAGGCAATTGATTTCAATCCGGCCGCTATCAGGGATTGGGCCCTTGGTTTCTCCACCGAGCGGTTCAAGCAGGAAATAAAAGCTTTTGTGACCAAGGTAACGGAGGGGAATAAATAAAAAAAGATTCTCTTAGGAATCCTTTTATTTTTTAAGTTCAGTCTCGAATGTTAATTTATACAGCCCGCAGATGCAGAGCCACAGTCCCGAGGACATGATATACCTCCTTTTAGTTAGTTAACTATAGCATTTCACTAAATAATAATCCTGTCAATATATGCGTTTAGGGATAGATATACGCAGCCTCACCGATCGGTACTATAGTGGCATTTCCGAATATACGGCTCATTTGCTGCCGGAGATCATCGCTCAGGCGGAAGCGGATGATTATTTCCCTTTATTTTGCAATTCTTTTTCCCGTTCGGCTATCAAGCGCTTGGATTGGTTGGCGGATGGCTGCACGGATATAATAAATCCGGGCATACCCAATAAGATCTTCAACTACCCGTTGCAGCGTATTTTGCAATATCCCAAGCTTGACCGTCTAGCTAAGGCGGAGGCCTTCTGGTTGCCGCATTTTAACTTCGCCTCTTTCTCCAAAGGTTTCCCCTACGTGCTCACTATCCACGATCTTTCCTTCCTCCGCTATCCCGAGTTTTTCAATCAGCGCAAGAATCTTTGGCATCGTTTGCTACCGATACGGCGCCTAGCGGCTTCGGCGGCCAAGATTGTGGCGGTATCGGAACACACCAAAGCTGATATCGTTGATCTCTTAGGCTTGCCTGAGGAAAAAGTCCAAGTCATATATTCCGGCTTAGGGGAGAGGATAGCGGTTTCCGAAGGGGAAAGGATACGGATAATCGCGGATTTCGAGCTGAACAAGCCATATATCCTTTACCTAGCTACCGTGGAACCGCGCAAGAACGTTGATGGCCTGATCGAAGCTTTCAACATACTAAAAAAACATAAGCTTATCCCTAGCAGTTTTCGTTTGGTAATCGCTGGCGCTTGGGGCTGGAAGGCGGAGAAGATAAAACAGGCCTGGCAGTCTTCGCCATATCGTCAGGATATCCGTTTCCTAGGCTACGTGAGCCGCCAAGCTAGGGAAGTGCTATATGATTGCGCTTCTGTCTTTGCCTATCCCTCCTTCTACGAAGGTTTTGGGTTCCCGCCGCTTGAAGCGATGACGCGCTCTTGCCCGGTGGTAATGAGTCGCGCTTCGTCTTTGGCGGAAATTGGCGGCCAGGCGGCGCTGTATTGCACGCCCGGCGACCCTTTTTCCTTAGCCAAGGCCTTGGAACAAGCGATAGTAGATAAGGAGACTAGAAATAATCTCATTACCGCTGGCCGGCAGAAGGCTCAGGAATATTCATGGCAAAGAGCGGCTAGTCAATATCTCTCTCTTCTCAAATCGATATGATCGCCCTTATCCAAAAAGTATCACGCGCCAAGGTTTCGGTTGATGATATGGACATCGCCGTGATTGGCGAAGGTTTTTTGATCTTGTTGGGCGTAGCGAAGGGAGATACGGAAGTGGAGGCCGCGAAATTGGCTAGGAAGGTGGCTGGATTGCGCATTTTCGCTGACGGAGAAGGCAAGATGAACCTCTCGCTCAAGGATACCGGTGGCGCCGTGCTTTGCGTCTCGCAATTCACTCTCCAAGCCGATTGTCATAAAGGGATGCGGCCGAGCTTTGGCGCGGCGGCTCCCGGCGAGGAAGCGTTGCCACTATATCAGTCATTCATGGGATATCTGCAGGAGGAAGGGACGCCTGTCCAAGCTGGATCGTTTGGTGCTCACATGGAGGTGGAACTAGTAAATGACGGACCGGTGACGATTATCTTGGATAGTGATGATTTATAGAATATGGATAAGGCAGGCAATTCGAACCAAAGAACGAATACTTATATCACTATAAT
>CAZSAA010000022.1:0-13141 GCA_964604915.1 uncultured Gammaproteobacteria bacterium | reverse complement strand
AAAGGGGAGTCGAATACACCGCCTTCCCGTCAAAGAGATAGGCAGTCTGTCCGTCATCGCTCAGGCCCAAAGTGAGCAGGGTATCAAGACCACTGAATATATATTGCTGCAAGAGATGCCCCTCCTTGTCCCAGACGGCCAAGGTCTTGTTCTTGAGATCGGCAACGGCGATATTCTCGCCAGCAGCTAGGAGGAAAGAAGCGCTTGAAGGCTGCGATTCCATAGGATCGAAGGAAACGTCCGTCTTCTTGCTAAGATAGAAGTCATCGATCCGGCCGTCGGCATGGAGTATATACAGGTTCCCGTCGACATACATGCTTATAGCATCGCCTAGGCTCGCTTCTTCCTGAAGCCATGGCGTACGGGCGCCAGCCGAATTGGTCACGCGATAGCGGAAAATCTGGTTCTGAGCAGTATCAGCCAGGTATATATTATCATATGGATTGGTAATGAACACGCCCCAGCCACCGATATCGCTGAGACTGGACATCTGCGGCAAGCTTATCTGCCGACTGCTGCCTGCCGCGATGTCGTATTCGATAAGGCCGCTAGCTTGGAGCATGTACACCGTGTCTTCATAGGCGAAGATACGGGAATTCATCTGGGATAAGTCATAGTCCAAGGCGCTTTCCTTTACCGTCTTATCTCCCAAAGAAACCACGCTAAGCTTCTTGTTATCCGCATCGACCAGGAAAGCTTGGCCAGCGGCGAAAGTACCGCCTACGAGAGATTGGCCTTCGCCCGCCTCCCAGACCTTTTCCAAATTATCTACCCGATTGATGCCATAGGCCTTATCATGCAACGTCATCGCTAGCCCTTGCAGCCTGGAATATTCCGCTTTCTGATATTCCTTCTCTTGAGGCAAGGCGGCGAGCGTGGCACTTACTGCCTGCCATTCGCCTTGGGCGCCTTGGCGGTTGTTATATAACAAGTATGCATCGACTGAATCGGATTTATCCTGGATAAGCTGCTGGGCGGCGGCGAACTGTTCTTGCACATCTTTCTGCTCATTGCGAGAGAGCTGGATCAATACGCTCGTCACCAAGATGACCAGGATAACGGACAGGGAAGCGAGAATCAGGCGGTTAGCCCGGCTCAGGTGGGCGAACCAGGCTCGCGTACCAAGCCAGAGGTTATGCCAGAAAGAGGGACGGAATAGGGAGGCAATCGCTAAGACGCCTCTCTTGACGTTAAGTGCCCAGTGCCGCGCCTGTTTCTTGAGCACGATCTTATCCTTCAACATGAAAGAATCCTTGCGCATTTCCGAAGAACCGCCGCTCTGCTCCCGCCAAGCCAGCTTGCGCTCGGACAACTTGTTTATGCTAGGTAGCTTGAATTTCAAGCTATCCTTCACCCGTCCGGCTAGCTTGCGCAGATCGATAAGGCCAGCCGGCGAAAGCATCTTCTCGGTCTTGCGTTCGGTGTAGTTAAGATTGGAAATCGATTCATGCGCCGTGAGGGATTCGACCGCGCGGGCGCCTTCAACATTATCCTGGGTGTTATATACGTTCTTGATCACTATCCCGAGGAAGGGAATGAAGGAGTTGATGGCGGAAAGGACATTCTTCATCTGCTCGCAAGCGACAACCGGCGGTAATTTTACCGCCATGCTTATCATATCCTGGCTGGAAAGGTATTCCGGCAGGGCTTCATTGGTAAAGACAAAATATGAATATGGCGGTATCTCGCCCTGGATGACGGCGGAAAATACCTTAGCCCGGCTCTGTCCGTCTTCTCCCACAATGATATCTTCTTCCGATTCCTGAGCGCTGGATTCTACGTTCAAGATGTCATACTCGCCGTTCTTACGGTATATCAAGAAAGCCTTGTTCTTACCGAAGATGGAGAAATATAGCTTATTCTGGTATATCAGGCCGAGAGTGAGGCCATCCTCACCTGAGTCGAGGGTGAGATTCTCTTCCTGGAGGAAGGCAGCAAAATCATGATTGGTCTTGGCCAGGGCCGCTTCAAAGATGCTCGCTATTTTCAAACCCTCGATCTTATCAGTCAAAAAAAGCTTATGATCGCCATAATAGTGTTCCTCTAGCTTGGACACCAAAAAATCGCAGATCTTCTGCGAGACCAGCCGCTTATCGGACATTTCTACGATGACGAAGAAATTGCCGGCCAGAGCTTCGAGCTCGACACTAGGCTGGGAAATATGGACGTCCCCGGAATGTTTGAGATTCTTGCCAGAGTTAAGGACGATGGAAGACAATTTATAGTACATAGCGCCTTACAAGGGAAAACAGCCTTTTTGATTGACTGGCCTTTGCTTATATTATAAGATTATTATACAATAAAGCCAGAAAGAATAAAAGGGAATATGAATATGCTAGCCAAGTTGTTCGGCTCGGATGCCCGCGCCAAGATATTATTCACCTTCTTCCTTAACCCGGAGAAGCCTTTCTATATCCGCGAACTAAGCCGCGACCTCAACCTTCAGGTCAATTCCGTCCGTCGCGAGCTCGATAATCTACATACTTTAGGCATATTGCTCGTAGATGAGCCGCCAGAAGAAGAAGGAAAGATAGTAAAAAAAGGGGATAAAAAATACTTCCGGGCTAATGCCGACTTCCTACTCTTCGCTGAACTCAAAGCCCTATTTCAGAAATCCCAACTCCTTGAAAGCCAGGATTTCGTCGCGCGCATACAAGAGATTTGTACACCAGAAGCTATCTACCTCACCGGCGTCTTTACCGGCGCCATTAATGCCGCTACCGACATCCTGCTGGTCGGAGAGATAGACCGCCGTAAGTTCCTCTCGCTCCTGCGCGAATTCGAGACCCAGTCCGGCCGCGAGATTAACTATACCATCATGGATAGCTTGGAATTCCAATACCGTAAGGAGATTGCTGACCGCTTCATCAATCAGATCCTTAAAGGACGTTGCGTCAAGGTCTTCCAGCAGGAAGCGGAAGAAGGGAAGAAAAAGAAAAGATAAGCTATGCCAAAAAGTACTAAGAAAAAAATCATCATCTCCTTCTCGACGCTGGCCGTCATCCTGGTCGGCGCCATTTTTTTTACCATCATCCTCAACCTAGTAGGCGGCCAACACTATCTTCAGCAAACATACCAGGAGGCCATAAGTGGCAAGTGGCACCTAGAGAACGCCCAGGCCGCTGTATATGCCGACAATTGGGAAACAGCCGCTTCGGAAAGTAGCTTGGCGCAAATGTCCTTCGAAGAGGCGAGGAAAAGCTTCGAAGATTTTTCTACCCACCGCCTAGCCGAGCGTATCCTACCTTCACTCAACAAGAATTCCATCGAAGCGACTGGCAATTTCCTGCAGACCGCCGAGATACTCAGCCGCAGTGCCGAGCAAGCCAGCCGCATCGCTGCGGGGGCCAGAGACATCTTCGATTTCCGTTCCTTGGCTTTCAAGGATATGGATAATACCAAGCGCCAGCAAGCTATCCGCTATCTGTATGAGTCCTTGCCGGAGATAAACGGGCTGGCGGCCAACCTGCAACTCGCGCAGATAAGCTTAGAAAAGGGGCAAGATAGCCTTATCAGCCTGCCTTTCAAGAGCAAGATCGCTTGGCTCGACGGACAATTGGCGGAAATAAACCGGATAATGGCCGATGCCAAACTCCTAGCCCAAGCGACGCCAGTTATCGCCGGCTATCCAAACGAGAGCCGCTTCCTGGTCATCCTGCAAAATGATGACGAACTGCGGCCATCGGGCGGCTTTATCGGCAGTTACGCCATCATCAGTATCAAGGACGGACTGATAACTTCCATGGACAGCCACGACAGCTACCACGTCGATATGCCGGCTGTCGGACTGCTAAGGAAAGAACCGCCTGCTCCCATCAAGAAATACATGGAAGTGGAAAACTGGTACCTGCGCGATGCTAATTGGTCGCCAGATTGGCCTACTTCCGCCCGCCAGATTGCCGAGAACTACAATGACGAAAGGGAACTGGTTGGAGAGTCGCGGGAATATTTTGATGCCATTGTCGGCATCACCCCGGAATTCGTTTCCGAGATCCTCAAGATCACCGGAGCGATTACGGTGGAAGGGGAAGAGTATAATGCAGAAAATTTCCAAGAAAAATTGCAATATGAAGTGGAAGTGGGCTATAAGGAGCAAGATATCACTTCCTGGGAGCGCAAAGAGGTCATCGACGAAGTGATGGAAACCTTGCTAACTAAAGTATCGCAATTACCCAAGGAGGACTGGCTCGACCTGATTTCCGCCCTCCAGACCGCCCGGAGCAAGAAGTATCTCCTGGTATATTTCCCGGAAGACAGATATCAGTCTATCGCCGAACTCCTGCAAGTGGACGGGAAGATGAAACAGCCAAGCGGCGACTATCTGATGGTGGTCGACGCTAACCTGGCCGCTTTCAAGACCGATGCCGTGATGGATAAGAGGATAACCTACCGGGTCAGGGAAGAAGCGGACGGATTATATGCCACCTTAGAGATGGACTATAGCCATAACGGCGGTTTCGATTGGCGCACGACCAGATATCGCAGCTATACCCGTATCTACACCCCGCAAGGCAGTCGTCTCATTTCCGGCGAAGGCTACGTTGACGGAGTGAGTTCCGTGGTGGAAGAGGAGGTGAATAAGACCTCGCTAGGCTTCTTCTTCAGTATCGAACCGGGCACGCAGAACAAGGCTCTTAAATTCGAATACCGCCTGCCCGACTACCTCTATCAGCAATACCGCCAAAGCGGCGTGTATAACCTATTTATACAAAAACAGCCCGGCAATCGCATCGAAAGCCTGACCGCGTCTTTCCAGGCGCAAGGGAAGTCCCGGCAAGAAAAGGTGATCACCCCCTTTGAGACGGATGAGGGAATATCATTTTAAGACAATCGGATATTGAAAATGAAAAAATATAGTCAAGAAATAGCCTTTGAAACGGGCTATTTTTTATCCGGCAAATATAATCTTTCTTGGCCGCTCATTGACTAAACCACCAGATTATTATATCATACTATAACCGCTTTTTAGCGGAAATAACCTAGGACATTAACAAAAAACAATAAATCATGAAAAAATCATTAATTTTTTTCTTCTTCTGGCCGCTTTTGGCCAGTTCCCAAGCATATTGGGATAGGTTCGAAACTGACGAAACAGACAATATGAACGCCTGTTTCTGGTACATCCCCACCGCTAATGAAGGACCGCGGCAAAAACTCGTGGGCTATGACTGGGTCATCCTCAATCCGGAAACCCAATTCAATAACCCCGACCTGCTACCTTTTCTGCGGCGAAATGGCGTAAAAAAAGTGTTGGTATATAACAACTACCTTGAACAACCCGTCCATTTCGACCAGATAAAACCCTGGAATAGCCGGATATTGTCGGAGCTCCAGGAAAAATATCCTCAGTGGTTCCTCAAGCAAATAAACGGAGGACCAGTGGTCTTCTGGGACAAGACCCAGATGATGAACATCTCGATCGAGTGCCCGAGGATAGGGGATATGATCTATTCCGAATGGATGGCCCAGCGGGTATTGCGGGATCTGCTTGTCGTGGGATCATACCAAGACGACCGAGTTCCTCTCCCCATCCCACCTGATTCCTTGCGCTACGACGGCATGTTGCTCGACAATCTCTGGAGCGAGATCTCTTGGCTGGCCGACAAGAATGGCGGCCAGACGCTAGATTTCAACGCCGACGGGATAGCGGACAGTCCGGAAGCCATGAGCCGCCGTTTCCAAGCTGGAGCCAACTACTATCTCTCCCTGATCCGTGCCAAAACTGGTCCCGACTTCCTGATTATCGGCAACTACGGTTCCGCCGATTATCTCGACCGGGTGAACGGGAAGCAATTCGAAAACTTCCCGGATATCTACCAGGGAAAGAAAACCGAGGAAGGGTCCTTCGTGATGAGCTTGCTCAACGCGAAAAGATCGCCTGGTCCGGACATCTTCAATTCCAAAGAAGGGGAAGAATGGTTCACCCTGCTTAGCTCGAAACTGATTGATAACGTATATTTTGCTCATTTGCAAAATACGCCATTCAAGCCAGAATACAAGAGCTTGAACCTCGGAAGAGCAGTTTCGCCCCTCAATGAATATGAAGGCGTATATTTCCGGGGCTTCGAAAATGGCGCCGTATACGTAAATCCCGCCGATATGACGGGATGGATACTGTATAGAGGGAACTACAAGCGGGACGACTTCTTCGATTATGATGAGAACTAAGGAAGGAAGGAAGGAAGGAAAGAAAGAAAAGTAAAATCGAGATAAGAGGCTAAGAAATCAGCCTCTTTTTTCTTACCTGGAAAGACAAGACTGCCCCAGCCAGGCTCCAGAAGGCGAGCTGCAGAGCGGTATCATTGAGGATATTGTCGCCGAAACTCATAGCGAAGAGCGAAATGGCGGCCGCGATGGCAAATAGGTTAAATACCTTGAGCTTGGGACGCTGCTGGCCAAGATATCGGTGCAGCAGGGCATAGATGAGGCCGGCGATAAGGAGAAGATAGGCGAAGACGCCGGGCACCCCCTGCTCAAGCAGGATGCGCAGATAATCATTGTGCGGCTCGACCGACCCGTGATAATACGGCTTATGGGCAGCAATTACCTGCGGTGCCGTACCTAATCCATATCCTGAGGCTATCTTCGGCTGAGCATATTCCCAGCCTTCCTGCCACAATCCCAAACGCCAGGAAATAGAATCATCGGCCCGGAAGGAGAAGATCGAGATCGCCCGCTCCCGGATCGGAGAATAGGCCAGTACGACCAGGGAAACGACGAGCAAGCCAGCGACCAAGAACTTCCTGAACCGCATCACTCCGACGATGAGGATAAATATCGCCAAAGCGACATAGGCGCCGCGGGTGTAGGTAAAGAAAAGGAGGATGAGCATGGCCAGGCTAGCGAGATAATATAGATATGGCTGCACTTTGCGATAGTCAAGATTCAGAGCGGCGAAAACGGATAATGACAAGACGAACACCAGGAAGAAGGCAAACATGTTAGGGTGGCCGAAAGTGGCCAGGAGCCGGTTCGTGCCATTCTCCAACAAGCCGGTACCTGACAACAGCTGCCAAAGGGCAACCAGGCTAGGAATCAAGACCGAAAAGAGGATGGATTTGATAAGTTGGGTAAGCTTGGATGCGGAATCGACTAGCAGGGAAGCGGCCAGGAACAGGGCGAAGATAGACAACAAGCGCGACAATTCTTCCAGACTACTGCCAAGACTGAAGGAATATAGGCAGGAGAGCGCGGCACTACCCAAAAATAATACCCATAACCAGCCGAGGCGATGGATGCGAGAAAGCTGATGCCGCTTCTGCCAGGCGAGCCAAGCCGCCCAGACAATAGCCAGGAGGCCGAAAATACCCGCCGGATTTATATCCAGACCGGCGATGGCAAAAAGGGTATCGCCGCTGGTAACATCTAGGAGAGGCCGTATTATGAGCAAGGCCAAGAGGCCGGCGAAAGGATGGCGGAAGGCGAGCAGGAAGGAGATGGCGATAAGGGCGCCAAAGGCCAAGAGAATGTAGCTGATATCAGAAAACAGGGCCAACCCGAAGATAAGGGCGCCTAAAGCGGCTACAAAGAGCCAGAGATACTTGTCTTTCAATATTTCCATAGCGTTGGTATAATCAAAGCATAATAGAATTATGCGAATCCTTCAAGTCAACAAGTTCCTCTATCCCAAAGGCGGGGCGGAATCATATCTGTTCGGCCTGAGCCAGGCCTTAGTCGCCGCTGGCCACGAAGTGGCCTTTTTCGGCATGGATCATCCTGGTAATCCTGATCTCCCATACCGAAAATACTGGGTAAAGAACGTGGATTTCAAGCAAGCTAAGGGCCTAGACAAGCTCAAGGCAGCGCCGCGGCTAATCTGGAATCAAGAGGCCAAGCGCAATTTCCGCCGCCTCATCGCCGAGTTCAAGCCGGACATCATCCATTGCCATAACATATACCATCAACTCTCTCCCTCGATCCTGCCCGAAGCGAAAAAGGCGGGCATACCGGTCGTGATGCACTTGCATGACTACAAGCTGATTTCTGCTGATTACCTGATGTTCCATGACGGCAAGTCCTGCGAAAGATGCGCCGGCGCCTCACTCTGGCACTGCGTCCGGCATCGCTGCTATGGTTCATATAGTGCTAGCGGCTTAGTCGCGCTAGAAACCTGGCTTAACCGCGACATCCTCGACGTATACCGTCGGAATGTCGACCGCTATATCTCCCCTAGCCGATTCGTGGAAAGGATGTTTGTCCAAGCCGGCTATCCGGCCGATCGGATCAAGCAGGTTCCCAACTTCATCGTGCCCGCGGAATTCGTGCCCGAGAACGAAGAGAAAGACTATCTACTATATTTCGGCCGCCTGAGCCGCGAGAAGGGAATCGACGTCTTAATCAAGGCTTTAGCTGGTACCAATCATACCCTCAAGATTGCCGGCGCCGGTCCTGAAGAAGGGAAGCTCAGAGATTTAGCTAGATCATTAGGATTAGCGGGCCAGGTAGAATTTACCGGCTTCCAAGACCAGGTCCAGCTCAATCACCTGATCCGCGAGGCTAAAGCGGTCATCTTCCCCTCGATCTGGTTCGAAAACGCCCCCTTGAGCCTCCTAGAGTCCCTAGCGCGCGGAAAAATCTGCCTAGCGAGCAACATCGGCGGGATGCCGGAAGTAATCGAGCACGGAGACAACGGCTTGCTATTCAAGCCTGGCGATCCACAGAGCATCAGGGAAGCGATCGACTCACTCCCGACCATCCACCGCGATTGGATGAAAAAAGCGGCCTATGAGAGATCCAAGGGGTATGCGATAGGGAAGATCATACCTAGGATATTAGAGATATATGAGGAATTGATCGGGCAGGGAAAATAGATGCTACTCCACCAAAAAGCCGGATTATCTCCGGCTTTTTTACTATCTTCAATTATCTTAACTATTTATCTCCCTATTTCACGTCAAAGCTAGTGGCGAACCTGAGGCCGGAGGTGAGTCCTTTAGCGGCTAGGTCAAACCGCTTTTCCCGTTGCATGTCCCCGGGAATAGCTAGTTCAAGAGAGAAGCGGCCTTGGTTGTCAGCTAATGCCGACATTTTCACCTTGTCGAGAGAGACCTCGACATTCTCGCCCGCCTGGAAACCGCCGCCAGAAACCTTAATGACTTCGCCTGGTACGGCCCAATACTTGGTGGGGTGGATGAATAGGCTTTCTTTAGGCGTCTCTGGCGCATCTTCCGCTTCCGTCTCTACCGCCATATACTGCGCCTGCTTCTTCAGGCTGCCGTCAAGCACTAAGATACTATTATTGTTGAATACAACCAGATACTCCTTATCGCCCATCGGCACCGCCCTAAGACCCATGGCCCAAGCGCCGGCGCTGGAGATATTGACAGTGTTAGTGAAGGTGCTGGCCTTGAAGTCGGCTTTAGGGCTGCGATACACGCCGAAGCCGTTGCTAAAGTATATGTACTGACTCTGGTCCAGGCTCTCGGTGTCATACACGGCATTGCCGGCATGAGCGTAGTTGGTCAGCAGACGACCGGATAGGTCGAAAGATTTGAGATAATAGTCGTCGGCGACGTAGATGCGGCCAGCGGAAGAATCAATCTCCGCCCGATGGCTATTGTCCAAGTTCTTGAAATTGAGGTCTATTTCGCTGATGAAGGTGCGGGTGAGACGGTCATATACCTTGAGGTCATTATCCTCCAAACTGAGGAAATACTGGCTGTCGTTCTCACCGCGGAGGCCATAGGGGGAAGTGACGTCGAATTTGAAGGCATCAATGACTTCCAAATCGTGGTTCCAGATCTTTACGCCCTTAACGCTCACGGTCACGATATTGCCGTCAAAGCGGTCGACCCGGTTATACCACTCCCAATAGGTGTTGGACACCTTCTTATCGAGTTCGGCGTTACGGAGATCGGAAATATCGTAGCGGTATAGAGTATAGCCGGAAACGACGTAGGCATAGAGACGGCCGTCTGCGCTATCGAGCTTGACGTCATGAAAATCCTGCTTGAGTCCGAAACGATCGGTAATCGATTGTTTGATGGCCAGGTCCAAGGCCTTATCATTGAGGACGAATACCTCTAAGGAACCGGTATTGGCGGTCGCTACGACTACCTTGCCATTATAGGTATAGGCATCACCGGAATAATATGGCTTCAATCTTCCTTGAGAGGGCAGAGCAATGATAACTGCCACCGCCGCCACCAAGAAAGAGAATATAGCTAATGTCTTTTTCATAGAATTTTATGTAGTTTCAATTAAATATCTTATACATTTATTGTCCTGATGTCAAGAGAAGGGCAGGGATATACCCAAGCATATAATCATTTTTTTGAAGATGGAGTACATTTTCCTATCGTAACAGCTTCCTGATGGCCGCTATTTTCCAGGACCCTGCTTCGCCCTTTGACGCTAATCATAGTATAGGGTATAATTAATCTTCGGAAATTTCCCGCCACCCACCTTCTACCCCTTGACACAATAATATAAATATATTAGTATTACCTATTAACCCTAACCTATGGAAACCAAGATGCTATTAAAAAAACTACGCCAGGGATATAAGCGCATCATCGCCTATTCCTTGGTATTGCTAGTAATCGGTCTAACCGTCAGTTTACTGCAGCCTCAACTATACCGCAGCCGTTCGAAACTGCTGGTCACTATGTATGGCAATGACTATTATGCCATCGACAAGGGTAACCAATATTTCGCTTCCTTGCTCCCCAAGATCGCCAGCTCCCAATCTTTCTTCAATGACCTGTTTTCTGGTAGTGCTGACACCTATGGACTTGACCGCGCCTATTTCGGTTCCACCTATCGCGAAGAGATGAGGGCCTGGGAGAGGACGATGAGTATAAGCATGGATGCCCAGGGAATATTGACGGTAGATATATATCACAGTAACCCGGAACAAGCCAAGCAGATTTCCATGGCTCTGGATAATTACTTGATTGCCAAGGAATCATATTTCCAACAGTTGGCGGACAAGGCCGATATCAAGATCATCGACCAGCCCATCGTTTCCCGTTATCCGGTCAAGCCTGACCTAGCTGGCAACGCCGTAGCGGCCATGATCCTAGGTGCCCTGATCGGTGCCGCCATGGAACTGTCTAGGTCCGGAGAAAAGAAGAAAAAGACGGACAAAGCGGTCAAGGAGGTTAAGACCGAATACATACCGGTCAAGGATATGGATTTTTTGAAAGATAACGTGGTAGTGGAGATAAAGGAAGGAACACCCGAAAGGCAGCCAGCTCCGGTTGATACTGACAACCATTTCCGCGGCAACATTGGCAACGTAATGAATTAGGAGGATATCGCTTCGGCCGCGGGCCGCTAAATTTTGCAGACTAAAGAGATCATTCACAACTAAATAATAGAAAAAAATGAAAGTAATAATCTTGTTTTTGTTTTTCGGCCTGATCTTCCCAGGGAAGGTAATGGCTCAGAAGAAGGAATTCAACGTGTATCTCGGTAACGGCTACTATGCCGACACTAAGAGCACGTCGGGTGACCTGAAGGAGGGAACATATCGCTTCGGCGAAGTACGTTTCCTGCCACTACGATCAAAGAGGACCCGTTTCGGGCTCTTTGCTAACGGGATGCAGTCGTCATATGAGTTTTCCGGTTATACAGGAGACAAGTATGCGTTTGCCTTCGGGCCATCTCTTTCCCATGAACGCCGGATACTAATCTGGCGGACCTATTCCTGGCTCAACACTGGCGCCGAAATCTCTAAAGATGAAGGCGGCCAAGGCAACTATCGCCAGAGCCTGGAAAATAAGAGCTGGTATGCTTCCGGAGGAATCTCGATGGCGGATACCGGGATGTTCAACAAAGAACACCCTGTGCTCCACCAGCACAAGATCATGTTCACCTATACCCAGCCCTGGGAGTCCAGGATGGAAGAAGTGATCGGGAGCAGCCGCAGGGAAGTGGGGAAGTTGAATTCTTCATACTTCCTGTCATACCAAGCGAACATCACTAGTTTGAAAAGTTGGGGACTTCGCTTCGATCCTTTCCTCCGCCTGGGTACAGGCCAGGAAGGCTATAGCGATCCGCCTCAGTTTTTCCAAGCGGGCGTCGGATTCGAGATCCTAAGGATATATAATCAACCGCTTCTCGCCTTCAGTTTCCAAAAGAAATTCAAGGAAGGGAATAGGAAGATGAATATCTACGGCATTGACCTGAACGTGACGGAAGTCATCCGCTATTTCGACTCCCGAGCCAGGGAAAAGAAATACCGGCAGCAGAGGGAACAGCAGCAACAGGGCGTTCCGGATGATAATAAAATTATTGAAATTGTAAGTAAATAACCAAAAAAAAGGATGAAAAGAAATGGATGGATCTGGTGGGCGCTTGCCGTAGCGGCAATCGTCATACTGTTTATTTGCGCCTGGAACCTCTGCCATAAATGGAGAGCCAAGGCCGAGAAAGAATGCGACGCGATCGAATTGATGGAAAGCCTGCACAATCAGAACGAAGCCCTGAAGAATGAGAATGAGAGGTTGAGAGCGGAAAACGATTCGCTCCAGAATCTGGTCGATAGCTTAACTAAAGCTTTAGCTGATTGTCAGGAGGGCAAGCCCGCACCGAAACCGAAAACGACCGTTACGACCAAAAGGGCACCAGCCCCGAAAAAAGTAGAGGCGCCGAAGGTTACTACTCCGAAAAAGGTCGAAGCTCCGGCTCCCCCGCCTGTAACGGCAGAAGATTTTTCTCGGGAAAAATCAGCCCTATTACAGCCTGATGAGAACGAGGACGATAACGTGTTCTACGAACCCGTTATCGAAGGAGATGTAGGCAATACCTTATATGATTATGGGTATATCCTATTTTATATCTCCGACCGTTTGTTCAAAACCTACGCCACGATACCCGCGCCGCTCTTTAATACGAGAACGGGCATCCCCTTCGTGAAAGAAGGGAACTACTGGGTCTTCCGCAGCCGTATCAAGGGCAAGCTAGGGGGATATTTCAACTGGTGCGTATATGTCGGGCAGAATCAGGAATACGGCTTCCACATGTTCTTGCCTCATGAATGGCAGAAACGCGGCGGGGCTGATGTAAAATCCCTGATAAAGGCCGGCATGGTACGTCCTAACGGCATCGCCGATGCTGATGGAGTGACCGAAGGTTGGGAAAACTATTTTCCCCTTACCGGCATTGGAAAGGCTATCAGCAAAGACGCTGGGAACAT
>CAZSAA010000021.1:0-13556 GCA_964604915.1 uncultured Gammaproteobacteria bacterium | reverse complement strand
TTTCAAGGAATCGATTATCGACGCTGGCAAGTCCAGGTTAGAGGCGATATTTATCACTTCGATCTGTACCATCATCGGCATCATACCGATTACCTTGTCGGATGAAACTTGGATGGGACTCGGTGGCTCGATCATCTTCGGCCTCATGTTGTCTTCCTTCCTTACCCTGTTTGTCGTTCCCACCCTTTTTGCCTCCATCATCAAGGACGATCCTTGGCACCGGAAGAAGGTATAAGCAGTAGAGCAAGATATTTAAAAAGCCCGGCTATCGTTATGATAACTGGGCTTTTATATGTACAGCCTGATTTTAATCCATATCCATTTGAGAATCCTCTTTATCTGGATGGCGATCAGGCGTAGGAGTTTGAGGATTGGCTGTCCGAGGATCATCCCGAGGACGAAGGGTATCAGGATCTTGATTGCCAATCCGCCGCTCCCTAGAGCCAGTGACAAAAGATATTCTTCCTGTTTGTACTGGTGGATAGTCAGTATGCCACAGGCGATGGCTAAGAGGGTGAGGGCGATGAAGGCCCCCACCGAATACCATATTTTCTTTTTCATCCGATCTCTTTTTCCATTTCAATGTCGTCGAGCATATTATTCCGCCTTTTGTATAGATTGCGGAAATTGGGGAAATGGAAAGGTTCCCTTGGCAGATGGCAAATCAAGAACATCACCAGCAGGGAAGCGATTATCCCGTTCAAGTTCAAGGTGTGCTGCCAAAATGGACTGAGGGTATAGTGATAATATAGATTACCGGCACTGGCCGCTAACAAGGCCATGCTGGCAAAATACATCAATATTATCAGAGGCAGCGAACCGGTATCTAAGGTCGCTGAAGCGATGAGCAGGAGCAGAGCCACTATCCCGATCCAGAATTCAAGGGAGGATATGGCCTTAGGGGAGAAATAGTCCGGGCCGACGAAGTGGACTACAGCAATCAAGGCGGTGGCTATGAATATCACGTATAGCCAGGTCTTGCCAAAAACACTTTGCTTTTTCATTTGAGATTATTTTTAAGGGTTAAGGTTCGATTAATATTAGATATTAACACTAAGGTGCTTTTCCGTCAATTTAAAGGCTAAGGCTTCCGTTAGACCAAGGATTCGATATATAATATAAGTATGGAAAACTATCTCCCGCTGGCTACCAAGCTGCGACCCAAAACCTTAGAAGAATTCGTTGGCCAAGAGAAGCTTGTCGCTCCCGAGGCTTGGTTGTATCAGGCGATCCGGACCGACAAGGTGCCCTCGCTGCTGTTCTGGGGACCGCCGGGTAGCGGGAAGACCACCCTTGCCCTTATCATCGCCAAGGAAACCAAGGCGAATTTCGTACAGCTTTCGGCAACCGACAGCGGCATCAAGGACTTAAAGAAAATCGTGGAGAAAGCCTTGATAGACAAGCGGTTGGGTACGAAGACCATTCTTTTCATCGATGAGATACATCGCTGGAACAAGTCACAGCAAGACGCCCTCTTGCCGCAGGTGGAAAACGGCGTTGTTACTCTGATTGGTGCTACCACGGAAAATCCGAGCTTCGCCGTCAACGGCGCCTTGCTTTCCCGTTGCAAGGTTATCGTTCTCGAAGCCCTATCGCTAGACAATTTGGCCGAAATAACTAGGCGAGGAGCCAAATCTTTGAAGCTGAAGATATCGGAAAAGATTGCTGGGCTCATCGCTATGCTCGCTAACGGCGACGCTAGGCGCGCTCTGGGCATTATTGAGAGCTTAGCGGATCATGGCGGGAAAGTAACGGAAGCTCTGGTCAAGGAAATTGCTAATAAGCCGAACCTCTTGTATGACAAGACCGGAGAAGAGCACTATAACATAATCTCGGCGCTCCATAAGTCAATGCGGGGTGGTGATGCCGATGCGGCCATATATTACCTAGCTCGGATGATCGAAGCGGGGGAAGACCCGCTCTATATCGCTCGGCGCCTGATTCGCTTCGCCAGTGAAGATATCGGGCTGGCGAACAATAGCGCTCTCCTGTTGGCCACTTCTGCCTATGACGCCTGCGCTAAGATCGGACTGCCGGAATGTTCGGTCAATCTTTCTCATACCGTCGCCTATCTGGCAAAATCCCCTAAGAGCATCGCTGTATACGAAGCGTATACAGCGGCCAAAGCGGAAATCGAGCAGAGCGGGAACTTGCCCGTACCCCTGCATCTGCGCAACGCGCCCACCAAACTGATGAAGGAAATCGGATATGCCGAAGGCTATAAATATACCCCAAAACAAGATAGTTCAAACCAGCAGTACTTGCCGGATAAGATAAAAGGGAAGAAGTTCCTGCCTAAACACTGAAGCGCCGCATACTCAGCTTATATCCCTGTCCCGGAAAAGTGTGGATGATATCTGCCTGTCCCGGCCCGTTTATCTTCTTCCGGAGATTGGCCATATGCGCTTCAATGGTATTGGAGAAGGGGTCGGCATTAATATCCCAGACGTTTTCCAGTATTTGCGAGCGGGAGACGATTTGGTTGGAGTGGCGGCTGAGATAGGCGAGCAGGGCGAATTCTTTGCGGGTGAGCCGGAGCATGCGCTTGCCTCGTTTGGCGACCTGCGCATCCTCATTTACCTCTAGGTTGCCCACCTTTACCGTCTGTGGCAGGCTGTCGGGTCGGCGCCGGCCGAGCGCCCTCACCTTACACATCAACTCTTCCAGCAAGAACGGCTTGGTCAGGTAGTCATCCGCCCCTAAACTATACATCCGCTCCTTGTCACCCAGTTCCGCCCGGACGCTGAGTACCAACACGGGCAATTGCCTACCGTCGGCGCGGATTTCTTCGAGCACTTCGTCGCCCGAGCATTTAGGCAGGCCATAATCCAGAATGAGCAGATCATAATGGCTGGTACGACCTAGGAAGGAACCGCGTTCGCCGTCATGAGCCGCGTCGACCGTGTGGCCTTTAGCCTCGAGGCCGATCTTGATGAAACGGACGATTTCTTTGTCGTCTTCGATGATGAGAATTTTCATGTTGATGGGGCTTAGTTTTTTTATCCTTTTCCATTATACTCTCGGCGACCTGAAGAAGCGATAAAGAAATTGCCAATCTTTAGGGAAAAGGATATAATATATTTATAAGATTTTTATAAACATTCTTTATTATTATATGGATATCAAAAATGAATTCGTTGCCGGCGATAGTAGTCGATATAAATGGCGGTTAGGGTAATCTATTGCCACCTCTTTTGCCGGATTTTTGGTCGGTATCGTAGTTTCGGTGATATTTTTCCTGACCCTGTTCGACGTTACCTTGAAGAATTAGATTTTTAAGCCTTTAATCTCGATTTTCCCTAGCTAAGTCCGGTTAGCTCTTTTCTTGTTGACAATTCCTGAGGAAAAAGCTATAGTTTATCATCATTGAATATCAGTGTGTGATTACGCGGTCGCGCGTAATTTATTTATGCCAAAAATTATGGAAATACGAAACATCGCTATCATCGCCCACGTCGACCACGGCAAGACCACCTTGACCGATGCTTTGTTGCGTCAGACCGGTATGGTTGAAGAGAGTGTAAGCATGGATAGCAACTCCTTAGAGCAGGAAAGAGGTATCACTATATATTCCAAGAATGCCAGCCTGTTCTATAAGGGAAGCAAGATAAACCTGGTTGACACCCCTGGCCACGCCGATTTCAGCTCGGAAGTAGAGCGCATTTTGCGCTCTATCGATTGCGTCCTTCTGGTCGTCGACGCTCAGGAAGGGCCGATGCCTCAGACTAAGTTCGTGCTCAAGAAATCCTTGGAACTCGGTCTCAAACCCATCGTCGTTATCAATAAGATTGATAAGCCAGCGGCCCGTAGCCTAGCCGTCGTCGAGATGGTATATGAGCTTTTCTTGGATCTCGGCGCTACCGATGAACAACTGGAATTCCCAGTCGTCTTCGCGGTGGCCAGAGCCGGCCTAGCCAAGCTCAAGCTGGAGGATGAATCTGACAACCTCGATCCTTTGCTTGATGCCATCATCAAGCACGTCCCAGTCGCTTCTTCGCCTGAACTTTCCGCTAAGCCTTTAGCCGCCCAGCCTTTCAATCTCGCCTATGATAATTTCCTCGGACGTTGCGCTATCTGCCGCATATACCAAGGCAAGATACGGACGGGACAGAGTGTGCTGGTCGAGGACCTGGAAGGACAGAAGTTTAACGGCAAGATAACTAAGCTGTTTACTTTCAAGGGTCTGGTACGCCAGGAGGAAGAACAGGCCGAGGCTGGTGATATCGTCATGGTCGCCGGTTTGCCGGATGTCTATATCGGTGAGACCATCGTCGATAACCAGGACACTCCTCCGCTTCCGGCTATCAAGATTGATGAGCCGACTATCTCTTTGGAATTTTTAGTCAACAATTCGCCCTTTGCCGGCAAGGAAGGCAAATATGTTACCAGTCGTCAAATCAGGGAAAGACTGGAAAAGGAATTGGAAGTGAACGTCGGCTTGAAAGTAGATTTCTCCGATGCTAGCGCGTATAAGGTGTTCGGCCGGGGAGAACTGCACGTGGCCATCCTGCTCGAGAATATGAGGCGGGAAGGCTATGAGGTGCAGGTGTCCCAGCCGCAAGTAATCATCAAGGAAGAAAATGGCACCAAGCTTGAGCCGTTTGAGGAAGTGACTATCGACATCCCTGAGAACTTTTCTGGCGTTATCATTGAGAAGATGTCCAGACGCAAGGGCCAGATGACTGATATGAAAAACCATAATGGCCAGACCAGGCTGATGTTTCACATTCCGACCCGCGGCTTGCTTGGCTATCGCAATGAATTCGTCGTCGATACCCGGGGTGAAGGCATCCTTTGCACCCATTTTATCGGTTTTAAGCCCTATGTCGGGACGATAGAGAAGAACCAACTCGGTTCCATGGTCTCGATGATCACCGGCAAGGTGGCCGCCTATGCCCTCTGGAATCTCCAGGAAAGGGGTACTATCTACATCCAACCCAACATCGAAGTATATGAAGGCATGGTACTCGGCAATGTCGCCAAGGGCAATGACTTGGCGGTCAATCCGATCAAAGGCAAGAAGCTCACCAACGTGCGCGCTTCCGGTACTGATGAAGCCATCCTGCTCACTCCGCCTTGGGAACTATCCCTGGAACGGGGCTTAGCCGTGATGAATGCCGATGAGTACCTGGAAGTAACGCCGAAGAATATCCGTCTACGCAAGAAATACCTGACCGAGAATGATCGGGCTAGAGCGAAGAGATAATCCATGTAAATATTTTGAATGATAGGGAAAATGCGTCCGTTAGGGCGCATTTTTGTTAGAGTTTACAAATCTTGACCTTTATGGCTAACAAGTGCTAGTATTCCTCTAATTGAGCGATGAATGATAATTTTGGCTTCGTTCATGGTTTGAGAAAATTCGCAGTACGTACCTTAAAATTTATAATATGGAAAAACGAGAGACAAAAAAGATGGACGCAAAGATTGCGGCGGCCATCAAGAGAAGAAAAAGAAAAGAAAGAAAGGAAGTTCTGGCGGAAATTATCCGTCTCTCATATCTTCCGGCTATTTTAGCTGCGTTATATTATGGACTCAGCTTGTTTTCTGGCCAGTTGATGACGCTTGAACCAGCTATCATCGTTATTACGGCTACTATCGTTTTGCTCGCTAATCGTGAAAGAGCTAGCGACGATGACGAAATCCCGGATATTGCTAGGAGATTACGTAATTCCTTTATCTTTGCAATAGGGGTAATCGCCTTAATGATCGCTATCAATGGCCAGAATGAGGCGATTAACCTGCCAGGACCGATTTTCTGGGGGCTTTCTTTCCTGCTATCAGTGATTATTATCGGCCGTATTTTCGCCTATCCTTATCAGGATACCTCCTGTTTCAAGATGCTTGCTCGCAGCGACCGCGCTGAATTCTACCTAATTATCATGGAACTGGTGCATGGTTCCGTTTTCTCCTTGCTTATCATCGAGACTTGTCTGCATTTCGGCAGCCTTTATGTCTGGGTGCCAGCCTTAGCTATTACGCCTTTGGGGTGGTTAGCGGAAGACCGTAAGCGATATTTTCAGGCGACGTGGTTCGGCCGGAAATTATTCAACCGACTTTCTGACCATCCTTGGCAAGAACGGGTATTCTGGGTGATATTTTTTCTGCCCGCTGCTATCGCTTTGGTCAGTACGGTGTATCAATTCTGGTCACAGGAGCTGATATGGGGGATGAAAGTGTCATATACAGCGGTATCGGCGGGAGCTTTGATTTTGACGGCCATCATCATCAAAAGGAAAACGATTGGAACAATCATGGATGCCTGTGCGGAACTGTTCTACTTATTCCAACTGCCGGCTATCGTGGCCGTCGTATACTACGCTATCAGCCTTGCTTTGCCGGAGGGACGGTTCTTAGTCGAAGTAATCTTGATTGTCTTAGCCGTTCTACTTCCGGCGTTAAATAATTTTGGCCGGTATCTTGCGGATAGCCTTAGGGATCAGACGGAAAACCTGCTCATCGTATTGATGGGTATAGGGAGGATGATGTGGTTGATAAACGAGCATAATCCGGCCGTAGATGTGTCTGAGAAAACCTTTTGGTTAGCAATATCGGCCCTATTATTCACTTCGCTACTCATTGTAACTTCCAATCCGAAAAAGGATGTGGGATATTCATATTGGTACATCAGGACTAGCCGAGTTTTGGTCTATGGCACCTTCATCCTGTTGGTGACTGAAACTTGCCTGCATTTTGGCAGTTTGTATGCTTGGATTCCTAGCTTGGTGACATTTCTGGTAGTCTGGACGGCAGCTGGCGGTCAAAGGAGCCCATTATCAGTATTGATACCCGGCTTCTATCGGCACGAGAAGATATATCGCGCCATATTCTATCTACCGATCGCTATCGCCTCAGTAAGCACCATATATATGTTATGGCCGCTTCTTCGGAGTTGAGGAGATAAGGTATTAAAAAATAACCCCATGTTCAAACGGACATGGGGTTTTTCTTTAGTACCTTCAGACATTTGGCTACCGGCGCGAAAGAGGCGCGGTGGATAGGGCAGGGGCCATATTCGGTAAGCGCTTCCAGGTGTGCTTTGGTGCCGTAGCCCTTGTGTTTTGCGAATCCGTATTGGGGATATTCCTTATCGAACTCAGTCATCAGATAGTCGCGGCTGACCTTGGCAATAATGGAGGCGGCGGCGATAGCGAAGATCTGGGCATCGCCGTCAATGATCGCTTCCTGGGCGAGGTCGAATTTAGGGATCTTCATATGGCCGTCAACTAGGACGAAGTCCGGTTGCATACTGAGCTTAGCCACGGCATTTTTCATCGCTAGGAAACTGGCTTGGAGGATATTGATGCGGTCGATGACTAGATTAGAAACCACACTTATCTCTACGGCTAGAGCATGTTCCTTGATATGGGCAAATAGCTGTTCCCGCCGCTTGGCACTGAGTTTCTTGGAATCAGCCACCTTTTCCAAGTCAGGCGTGATGACAAAATCTTCTCCTAAGGCCACAGCCGCAGCGACGACCGGTCCGCAGAGCGGTCCCCGGCCAGCCTCATCCACCCCGGCGATGATCCGGTATCCTTGGGAAAACAGGGATTTTTCTTTAGCCAAGTCGAGCATATACCCTGATATTATCATGCTAGTAAAGGTATGGGAAGGTTAGGTGAAAACCCGCTCTTGACTTATCCGTCATTAAGTGGTACTATTGGGACTTAGAACGTTAATAAAATCAAATATATATAATCATGAAAAAAAATTTTCTGTTTTTGTCTGTGCTGGTTATCGCTGGCGTTATGTATTTCCTCGCATTCTGGCCTCGCTATCAGGAGGCCGTTATTTCCGAGGCCGAATATCCGGCTTTGTTCCAAAAGATGGCCTCAGGAGAAGGTGCAGCGAAATTTTGGGAACATGCCGTTCCGGGGGTCAGGTACAGCTACTGCGTTTACCGGATAAATGGGCGAGAGTTCATTTTCAAGAACCAACAGGAGCGCGATGAGGCCGGGAACTGTATTCCTGGTTCCGGTAGTTCGCTGGTCCGAGTGCAGGTGAAACGGACTAAAAAAATTGACGCACCAGCTCCACGGTTTTCCGATGGCGTCCAGATGGCGTCAACGGCCAGGAAAGTCGAGCGGCAACCGCTCGATATGCAAGAAATTTCCGACTACTTCCTCAAGGAATAGCCGGCAGATAAAAGAGGAGGCCCATGAAAAATGAGGCCTTTTTTCTTGGAAAAAATCCAGTTTTTTGACTTTTTATCGATTATGTGATATTTTATGAGAAATATTGAACATTAACCCTAAATATCTATATCATGATCATGAAAAAAGGAGGATTGCTGATTATTTTGTTAGGCCTGTTGATGATAGGCCAGGCTCAGGAGAGTCAGGAAAAAAGATGCTTGACAATTAAAGAGGCAGAAAACCCGAGGCTCTTTAAGGCGATGCTCACCAGCCGCGGAGCCATCGATGAAAGTTACGCTACCTATGAAAAGTGGCGGACCGCATGTTTCCGCTACCTGATCGATGGCCAGGCGGTCGATATCGTTATTCATCGGCCGATGCGAAGTGGCGATGATCCCGTCCCTAATGAGGGATGGGCGACAGTTAAGAGCTGGGCCACGAAGAAGGATAGTACTGGTACCAGCCAGGTCCGTTGCCCGCCTCCGTCTATAGCAAGGCTGGAAAAATTGTTCCTAACTCCACCCAGGCTATGAAAGACGCGGGATCGACTTTGTATGTTTTCCAGAATGGGAAGCATAAAGGACAAACAATCGAGCAGGTCTTCAAGGAAGACCCGGCCTTTATCTGGCGGCTGTACAATAGCATGGAAAGTAAGGAGGTAAAGAATAAGAACCGTCTCCAGATTGCCTTGGAAGAGCTTATCTCCAGCGTATTCAGCTTGGCTATTGCCAGGGACTGCTCCTATTGCGGAGAGAGAAAGGTATCCTTCTTGCTCCTGCCATCTTCTGGGGACATGCAACTGGGATTGTCCTGTTGCGATGACCCGGATTGCCTGAAAATGCTCAGGAGCACTCGACCGGGACAGTTGATACGTATTGCTCCCACCGCCCTAACGGCAATCAAGCAGAGAGAGGTGAAGCGCTTCTTCATCCTATTGAAGAAAGCTTGCCGGGTAAGTTCTTTAGTTTGAATTTAAATAGGCCTCGTACGCAAGTATGAGGTCTTTTTTTGTATAACATTTGTATCCGCCTAAGTAGCGTGGACATTAATGGTATTGACAGAATGGGGAATAAAATGCTAGGTTTTTTTAATCGAGGGATAGATGGACGCCTCGTAAAAGCCATAAGTATATGGCCTCAAGCAATTAAAAGTTTGAGGAAAAGTCCTAAAGTACTTTAAAAACAAATCAAATGAAAATTTCTCTTAGATGGAAAAGTTTTTTCGCCGAAATTGCGCGATTATTATCCTGGCCCTTGGTCTTGTCAGTCATCTATCTGATAGAAGTGGGCAACCCTATTTTCCAAGGCGTCTCTATCGTCTTGGCAGTTGTAGCTACATTTTCTCTGGCAAATCTTTTTCGTGGTGGCGCCTGGGAATTTTTAAGTAGAAGGGAATTACGCAATCTGATTATCATTTCTCTAGGTGCGGTTAAATTACTCTTATTTGCTAATAATCAGAATCAACTCGTTAACGTTCCTGGGCCAATCATTTGGATTGTCGTAGGCCTGTTATTATTCATCTGCCTGTATCTGGCGGTACGAGACTTCCTAAATTCAGAAGTAGACGTATTATCGTATATGTTTTCTGATTTAGGTGAGAAATATGATTCGGTAAGAAAAGTTATATTCTTATTTCTCTCAACCCTCCTGTGTCTGGAGGCGTATGTGCATTTCGGGACGCAATATGTCTGGATAATCGCTATGGAAACGCTTTCAATCTTTTGGTTGACTGGTGGCTTGAATGCTATCAAGGATAAGTGGTCGTTGCCGGGAACAGGAGAAATCATCGTTATCATTGCCGTACTTCCAGTCTTAGCCGCTCCGATTAGTACGCTATACCAATTTTGGTCTGCAGTCTGGCGACCATTAGTTTTGGTAATGTGTTTGGCTATAATTTGTTTAGGAGCATATCATTGGCGAAGTAAAAGGGCAGAAAAGATCAGGCTCAAGAAGCATGAACAAGAAAAAAATGAACGCAAGAAACGCGAAGCAGCCTTAGAGGGCGAAAGGGAGAAGGAAAAAAGGATGTTAGAACTGAAAAAAGCGGAACAACAGCGTAATCGCGAAGAAGAAATCCAGAAAATCTTGGATAGAGGTGTCGCTAGTTGGGATGACGTACTTAAACTCATCGGTCTCGGGCTAAGCACGGAAAAATTCCCTGAACAGGCAAGGTATAAAATTGCGGAATTGCGCCTAGCCGATGTAGTCATTATTTCCCACATAAAGGAACGGTTCGTCTGGCCGGGAAGTGATCTGAAGCTCATCCTTCTCACTATTATGGAATTTTTCCAGCATAGTTTTGATGATAACTACTTGAAGAAGGTTATCAAGCAAGTGACGGATTTCCGGAATAACTTGTTGGAATTTAAGGAATATGGAGGCAGGAAGGCCTTGTCGTATATGTTGAGGGAAAATTGCGGCGAGATTCTTTCTTTTTCCAATCTTATCGAAGAGGAGGAAGAAGAGAGGAAATGAAATAGGAAACAGGCGTAAAATGACGCCTGTTTTTTGTATCCTTCCTTTTTCCCTTAGCCCTGATACAATGGATGCATATGGAGAATACATCATCAAAGAGGCTGGTAGAGCTATTGGCCCCGGCTCGTGATTACGAGACCGGGCGCTTGGCTATCTTAGCGGGCGCTGACGCGGTATATATCGGTGCGGCTAGGTTCGGGGCGAGGGCGGCGGCTGGCAACAGCTGGGAGGATATCGCCGCGCTCTGTTCTTTCGCTCACCTATATCGAGCCAAAGTATATCTGGCACTAAATACCATCATCTTCGAGGCGGAGCTGGAATCAGCCCGAGAAACCGCTTGGCAAGCATATGAAGCCGGCATTGACGCCCTCATTATCCAGGATATGGGACTGTTAGAAATGGATTTGCCCCCTATCCCCGTTTTCGCTAGCACCCAGACCGATAACCGTGACCTAGAGCAAGTTAAATTTTTAGAACAGACGGGCTTCTCTCGCGTCATCTTCGCTAGGGAACTTAGCTTGGAACAGATACGAGCGATCAGGGAAAAAACCCAGGTTGATTTAGAATGCTTCGTGCATGGTGCTCTGTGTGTGAGCTATAGCGGCCGTTGCTATCTCAGTCAAGCGACTACTGGCCGTAGTGCTAATCGCGGTTCATGCACCCAGGCTTGCCGTTTGCCATATTCGCTGGTAGATAGCCAGGGAAGGGTATTGGCAAAGGATAAATATCTGCTTTCGCTTAGGGACCTTAACCTCTCCTCCCATCTTGAGGAACTTATCGACGCTGGCGTCTCTAGTTTCAAGATTGAGGGCCGTCTCAAGGACGGAGCATATGTTACCAACGTGGTCGCCTACTATCGTCGCCTGCTTGATGATATCATCGGAAGTCGGGATGACTTGGACAGGCCATCGCTAGGAGTCTCGGAAACTAGTATCGAGCCGGATCCGGCCAAGAGCTTCAACCGGGGCTTTAGCGAATATTTTTTCTCTGGCCAGCGCGACACTTGGATATCGCCTGATAGCCAGAAATCGCTGGGCGAGAGGATAGGGCGGGTAGCGGACATATGGGGAGATAGTTTTAGCTTAGAAGGCGAGCATGATTTACACAGTGGCCAGGGCATCTGTTTCTTAGCTAAGGACGGCAGATTGCATGGAGCGCTGGTAAATATGGTGGATAAACAGGGCAGGATATCTCTCCATAGGCGGTTACCTTTATCACCCGGTGACGTTATTTATCGTAACGAGAATCCTGACTTCGAACAGGCGATCATTTCTAATCTGTCGCGCAAGATACCCGTGAAAATATCTGTTTCGGAAGTTGGCGATAAGCTGGTATTGTTGGCCGTAGATAGCGAAGGTATTTCCAGTCGACTGGAAACGATCAATAACTTTACTCAGGCGCAGAAGCCTGACGTAGCTAAGGATAATTTCCGCAAGCAACTAGCCAAGGCTGGCGATACGCCTTTTTCCGTCGATGAGGTATCACTGGATCTGGATAATCTCCCCTTCGTAGCGATAAGCGAGATTAACGCTTGGCGGCGAGAATTGCTTTCTTCCTTAGAGCGGAAACGTTTAGAGTCATACACCAGGCAAGTAAGGGAAGGGGGATTCCCCTGTATCGATTATTTTTCCGGGACGATAGGGTATGAGTATAATGTTGCCAATAGTCTAGCTCGCCGCTTCTATCTCGATCGTGGCGCGACCCAGGTCGAAGAGGCAATCGAAGTCAGTCAAGAATATAGAGGAAAGCGCTTGATGACGACCAAGCATTGCCTTCGGCACTATCTGGGCGCTTGCCCGAAAGAAAAGGCGGGTAAAGGAGCGGATCTAGCTGAACCGTTATATTTAGTGAGTGGTAATAAGAAATTAAGGCTTAGCTTCGATTGCCAAGCCTGTAATATGCAAATATATGAACAAGACTAAACTTATCATCATGGGCATATCATCTTTCTTCCTGCTCCTGGTCAGTTTTCCGGCCAAGGCAGAAGAAGTGCGGATGTGTACCATGGAATATAACCCGGTTTGCGGGAAGGACTATAAGACATATGGTAACGCCTGCATGGCCCAGGATGCCGGCGTTCTCTATAAAGGAGAATGCAAGGATGAAGTTTCTAACGGTGCCAAGATCTGCCTGGATAAAGGGGGTAAGATCGAATCTCTCCAGGGAGAATCCCGGAGCTATTCGCTTTGCACCCTAGGGGATGAGAAAGTATATGAGCTATCCATGCTCGCTTCTGGTACTTGCCAAGTAAAGACCTGCGATGTCAAATGCCTGCGTTACGATCCGGTCTGCGGCGCTGACGGCAAGACCTATGGCTGCGGCCAAGCGGACGCTTCCTGCAACGGCGTGAAAGTCGCCTATGACGGCGAGTGCCGGGCTAATTTGAGCGATCAGGAGAAGGCCTGTCTTAGGAGTGATAATCAGGGGCGTTTCCTATGTGCCATGCTAACCGAGAAAGACGCCTTCGAGAAATACTTGAAAGAAAATATCGGCCGGCTTTCCCCTACGCCCGCTACTTTAGGCGGTAGCTTCCAGGTACAGAGCATCATCTGGCAGGCTGACCGCAAGGCCTTGGTCCAGTATGAGGATGGCCATATCTCTCTGACTGCCGCTACCCAGCTTATCCCTGACCGCGACAAGAAGGGAATCGGGGTGAAATACTTCCAAATTATCAATAAATAATTCCTGATAAATGGGATATTGGCAAGCCCTCCCGCTTATGATATAGTCCAATTATCCCGGTCGTTTGGCTCAGCTGGTTAGAGCGCCGCGTTCACATCGCGGAGGTCAGTGGTTCGAGTCCACTAACGACCACAGAAATAAAGACAAGGCTTTTTGAGCCTTGTTTTGTTTTGGAGAAAATCCGGAATTTCCGAATAAACATATGATACCGATCATCCCTCTATTATCCTCCCATTTTCCATCTCTATCTTCTGGGTGCAATCGA
>CAZSAA010000020.1:13347-14023 GCA_964604915.1 uncultured Gammaproteobacteria bacterium | reverse complement strand
ATAATTTTAACTATCAAAAAAGTATACTATAAGTATACTTTTTTGTCAAGAGCTCGGGGACAAGGATTCGAACCTCGATTAGCAGGGCCAGAACCTGCTGTCCTACCATTAGACGATCCCCGAATAAAAAAACAGATTTCGTAAATCCTCTATCTTTATATCATTAAACTTGGAATTGTTCAAGATAGCGGAAATAAAAGGAAAAAGCGTCCTCTAGGGCGTTTCTTCCTGATATTGGATATACCAATATTTTACACTACTTCCCTGCTTCCTTAGTTGTTTCTTCTTCCTTCTTAGGTTTCATCAAGGGGAAAAGAGTAGTTTCCCGCACCGGTTTGTCGGCCATGAAGGCGAACAGGCGCTCACCGAAGCCGAAACCGCAAGTCGGGGGCATGCCATATTCGAGCATCTCCACGAATTCCCAATCAGGCATCATCGCTTCGCTATCGCCCCGATCAATGAGTTCCTGCTGCAACTTGAACCGGGCCAGCTGGTCGAGCGGATCGTTTAGTTCGGAAAAGCCATTACCCACTTCGCTGCCAGCGATGATTATCTGGAAGCGTTCGGTGAGAGCCGGATTATCAGCTTTAGCCTTGGAAAGAGGGGAAACGAGCTTGGGATGGTTGACTAGAAAGACCGGACCGGCGATATTCTTGCGGCAATATTTCCAAAGGGT
>CAZSAA010000020.1:0-13337 GCA_964604915.1 uncultured Gammaproteobacteria bacterium | reverse complement strand
AAGGGTGTCAGTCAAACGTTCTCGGTTGTCGCCTTCATATTTTACTTTCAATTCTTCCAATTTCTCCCGCATTTCCTTCTCGGACGCTTCGTTTACGTCTATGCCAGTCTGTCTTAGCACTTCTTCGCGATAGTCCATCCTCGGCCAATTGCCAGCCAGGTCATATTCGAAGCCTTTACTGGTAAACCTAGTCTTACCAAAGGTTGCCTGGGCAATCTCTTGGTACATCTCTTGGACAAGGGCCATACCCTTTTCATAGTCGGCATAGGCCCAGTAGAATTCCAGATTGGTAAATTCCTGGAGGTGATCTGGACTAGAACCTTCGTTGCGATATACGCGGCCAATCTCGAAAGTCTTTTCGTAGCCGGCAGCCATCAGGCGTTTCTGCCAGAGCTCGCCGACCGATATGCGCAGATATACGTCCAGATCGAAGTCTTTATGATGGGTCTGGAAAGGATTCGCTTCGGCGCCACCGGTAGTGACTTCCAAGGTAGGGGTTTCTACTTCCAAAAAGCCTTTCTTCTTCATGAAAGAACGGGCAGTTTCCCAGAAAAGAGCTTTTTTGCGGAATAATTCCCTGGCCTCAGGATCCATTAGTAGATCGATATATCGCTTCCGGAGCCGATCTTCCTCGTCCTTGAAGCCATACCATTGGTCAGGCAAGGGCCGGAGGGCTTTGGATAGCAGGCGGAAAGAGGAAACGAAAATCGATTTCTCACCGCGCTGGCTCAGGAAGCACTTGCCTTTTACTTCGACAAAATCCCCATTATCGATATATTTGCTAAACACTTTGAAGGCCTCGACATCCATATCCTTCTTGGACAGGATGGCCTGTATACGGCCGCTCTCATCTTCGATTACCGCAAAAGCCAGATTACCATGGCTACGGATCGCCCGAAGACGACCGGCGACGGTCAGATTGCGATCTTCATCTTTTAATTGCTCGAAGTTGTCTAGGACATAGGCATTGCTATATTCCTTTTCTGAGCGAGCCGGATATGGGTCGATGCCCAAGGCTTTGAGCTGTTCTAGCTTGGCGAGACGGTCGGCGTATTCGCTCACCTTCTCTCGATTTCCTTTTTCTGCCTGTTTGCTGTTTTCCATAGTATTTAGCGCTTATTTGACCATTAAATTGTATGACATCTGTCGGCAAAAGTCAAAAAAAGCCTTGTTTCCAAGGCTCTTTTTTCTTAATCAATCTTCGTTATCTTATACTTCATCACTCCTCTTGGAGTCTCTACCTCGACTAACTCTCCTTTTTGCCGGTTCAGGAACGATACTCCTAAGGGAGATTCGTTAGAGATCCGCCCATTCAAAGGATCGGCTTCGTTGAAGCTGACGATGGTATAGGTGCGTTCTTTGCCATCGCACTTTACCGTCACGGTCGAACCCATGGAAACGATATCGCCTTGGGCTTTGTTAGCCACGACGGTAACGTTCTTCAAGGTGTTAGTGAGCTCGATGACGCGGCTCTCATTGAGAGCTTGGGCATCCTTGGCTTCGCTGTATTCGGCATTCTCGCTCAGATCGCCTAGGTCCTTGGCTCGCTCGATGCGGTCCGCGATTTCCCGGCGCCTTACCGTAGAGAGATAGTCCAGCTCGTTCTTAAGCTTGTCGTAGCCCTCCTGGGTGATTATCTGTTCGATGTCCATACTTTATATTTAAAGAGATTATTAATGGCTTCTACTATACCGTATCATCGGCGATTAGGCAAGAGGCGAGCACGATATAGGCAATGCCGAGCGGATGATTGAGATATGGGGTGAAGACATGGATGAGGGCCAGGAAGATAATCCCGAGTGATAGGCCGATCTTCACGCCGTCCCTAGAAGTTAGTCCTCGCTTTAATATAGAGAATAATAGCCAAAGATAGGCAAAAAACCCCAAAATACCAAGCTTGAGCAAGATATCGAGATAGCCCCATTCGAAGGCATAGGTGGTGTAGTCTTGGCGGCCGGATAGGACTAGGCGGGGATCTTCAGTGCGATAGGTGACGGTCCGACCGAAACCTTGGCCGAAGATGGGTGATTCGAAGCTCGCTTTTGATAGAGGCCCGAGCAGATTCCAGCGCGAAGAAATCGCTGCTTCCCCATCGCCCAGATCAGTGCGCTGGGCAAACGCTCTCGCTGAGAATGAAAGCGGTCCACCGCTCGGATATGGGAAGTTGATCACAGCGAATATCAAAACGGCACCTAGCAGCAGCGCAGCCGCTCCGCCCGCTACTAAGCGACCGAAGCCCGGCCAGGCTCGCTTGAATAACAAGAAGGCGCCCGCGCCAATCCCCATTACCCCCAGCCCCAGCCAGAAACTACGTGACATACTAAGCACTATCGTACTGACATATAGCGCTGGCTTGATCGAAGAAACTAATATTTGCTGGAAACGTCCGAGCGGCCGGGAAACTATATCCCGCAGCGAGATCAGCAGCATGATAGCCGAAAAGACTTGCGATTGGATAAATATCCGCTGCCAGCCACCCGCCATAGCAGTCACTTCCCCTACACCGCTGCGGCGTATCCACCAATATAAATCGGAGAGGAAGATGACGTTGTGCGAGAAGAGGAAGAGGAAGGCTAGCGTCTTTATCGCTAGCCAGATAGCGCCTAGCTCCATTATCTGCAATAGCCGTTGTTTTGCCTGGACACTGGAGTGATAGTATGCGGCGACAAAAGGCGGGAGGATCAGAAAATACACCCAGGCATTAGCATCAGCGATAAAGTCAGGCAAGGCGTTGCGCCAGAAACCGATGATAAGGCCGATAAGGACGGAGAGGGATAATAGTAGATATTGATTCCTGAAGGGAAAGATTTTCGCTTTCTGTAGCAACTCCTTGCCCTCGCTGGGCCAGCGTATGACCAAACGCAAACAAAACGCTAGTAGGACGGCCAGCCAGATCGCCATGCGCAGAGAAAATGAGTCTTCGCCCTGCCAGGATAGCATGTGCCCCTTGGAGCCGACGATAAGTTCGAGCAGGAGGATGGAAAGGGCGGCTTCCGGCCGCTTCCAGGCCAATATGAGCACCGCTAAACCGATAGCCGTGATACCGAAAGGCCCGATTATGGGGAAATAATAGGCAAGGAAGGAAATGAGCTCGACGATGAGCAGTCCGCCCATGATGGTTATCTTAGTTCGTTTGTCCATAGTCTTTGGTAATAAAATATATTGGGGAAGAAGTCGCTATCTGGCAAGCATCCGCCTGCCCGGCCTTGATCTCAAGCGCCATATCGATATCTTCCTGGCTTATATGGTTAGTCAGGCGGTCGTTTCCTTCTGGTTGGAGATCGGTCAATATTTCCGTCACTTTCCCGTTCCGTAAGTAGATTATATCTAGCGGGAAGCGCATGTTGCGCATGACAAAATTACGTTTCGCCTGGTTTTCAAAAATAAAGAGCAAACCGCAATCTTGGCAGAGGCTGGCGCGACCGCTTAGTCCTTGGTATTGGGATTTTTCCGAAGCGGCTATCTCTAGTTGTAAACGGCAATCGCCTAGCCTAGCCTCTACGCCCATATCATCCCTACCGTCTCTTCTGCCAGCTAACCAGAACGAACTGGCGGCAACGATGATAACTACTAGGATGAGAGGCCATGTTTTTCTAAGAGAATTTTTTTCCATTTTTTATATTTTTTCACTACCTTGAGGAAAGGCAGGAGAGTATAAGTGAATGAAGGAACCCATGAACTGATCGTCCCGCCCGGGGATACCTTGAAGAGCGACTGGTCAATCCAAATGCCAGTCTTCCCTTCGCCTAACATAGTCAGCCAGATATCCCAATCCTGGAATTTCTTCAATCCAGTATCCCAGCCGGCCACGGGAAAATCACTGGTACGTACCAGTGACATCGTATGGATATATGGTTCGCGCCGGAGACGAGAAGCATCAAAGGGGCCACACTTGAATAATTTCTTCCCCCAATGAAAGGAGGAATAGGTGTAGCTGGCTTCCGGATACCGTACTAATACCTCGACCATTATCCCTAGAGCTTCTGGTTTCAATATCGCATCCGCATCACAAAAGAATAGAAAATCACCCTGCGCCGCTTTACGACCGCGATTACGGGCGGCGGGAGCACCTTGGTTAGCTTGGGAAAGAAAAAGGAAACGCTGATGGCTAGCGATGTCCTTGGAAAAAGCGGCGAAGCGTTCTTCCACCCCGTCTTGCGAACCATCATCCACGATGATTACTTCAAAATCCTGGTAGCTCTGAGCCAAGATGCTCTCCAGGGTCTTTATCAATTTTTCTGCTTGATTATATACCGGAATGACTATTGATACCATATCGTTTATTGCTAATTACGAAATCCTCGAAATTCCTGGCCAAGTCTTTCCAATCGAAGTCCATATCTATCCTCGCCTTCCCTGCTTCTCCTAATCTTTCCCTTTTACTGCTATCACAAGCTAACATTTCAATTGTCTTGGCGATATCCGATACGTCTTCCGGATCGACCAAGAGGCCGGTTTTTCCGTCGATGATAGCGTCAGCGATACCGCCGCTCCGGCCGCCGATAACGGCCTTGCCTAGGGATTGGGCTTCCAGAAAGACGATACCAAAGCCCTCAAAATCGCCCTTGATATCGCGCGAAGGCATGATGAAGATATCGCTTGCCTCGAGCCATCCCCATTTATCTAATTCGCTGGCTGCGCCGATAAAGATTACTGATATCCCGCGCTCCTTGGCCAAGTTTTCCAAGTACTGCCTGTCCGGCCCCTCGCCGCAGATGACATAGGCTAGATTATCATATACTGGACTAGCTTGCGATTTGAGATGGGCTAGGGATTCGATGGCCATATCAAATCCCTTGCGGCGAACCAAGCGGCCTAGCGAAACCAGTATGACTTTATTCTCCAAATGATGTTCTTGTTTGAGCTCAGCCGCTCTCTTCTCATGCCCGAGCGGCCTTTCCCTTCCCAGGCCTGGCGTTATCACCACGCTCTTGGTTTGGGGATATATCGCTAAAAGTTTTCTCTGTACCGCGCTATTGGCGCAGATTACCCCGCTCGAACGGGTAATGATGCGGCCGCTCAGCCAGCGTTTCCAGGCATTACGGGTAGCCAAGGAAAAATCCAAACCATGCAAGACGATATAATAATTAATATCATGTTTTAGCGAAGTCAGCCAAGCGGCTGTCCCAAACGGCAGGATCTGGCCGACAATCAGAGCGTCGTCAGAAGAAATCTTCTCCGATATCGTCTTTATCGCTTTTCGCCAACGGCAAGGCCCTAAGGCCGAAAAGAGCGCCTGGGCATCAGAAATGACCGTCAGGCTACCCGGCATATGGGCGGCCAGATTCCGGTAATAGTTAGCGACGCCGCCGGAAGTGGGCGCGTAATCGCTGGTGATTAAGATATTAGCCATAGTTCATTTAGCAAAAGATGCCTTGATACTCAGTATATCTGCCCGGCGGATAGCGCCAGAAAGGAAGATAAGAGCGAGATAGGCGATGGCCGCGATTATCGCCACCGTAGCTGGGTGCAGGGCTCCTTTTATCGAGTATACCAGAATAGCCATCAAAAACGAAGAAATCAGGGACTTGAACAAGACGGGCAGGTTCTTGCGCGGACGGTATGGGATAACCGCAAAGACATAGCCTAGGCCGAGTCCCATCATAGCTACGCTAGTAGCGAGTACGGTGATACTGGCGCCAAGCGCACCATAGCGAGGGATGAGGAGGAAATTGAGGCCAGCACTCAAGATAGCGACAATTATCATATTCCGGGTATTAGCCTTTTGCCTATCACAAGCGTTAAGCAGAGCTCCGATCGGAAAATTGATGAAGATAAAAAAGAGCGCCGCTACTGATAATCGCATCGGCCAAAGCGCTTCGTCGTAGCCGGCGCCGATAAGGGGCAATATCTTGTCAGCCAAGGCGAAGATACCGGCGGCGACTGGTAAGGAGATTATCGTCAGATAGTTTATCGCCCGTTCGAAGGATACGGCCAGCTGCTGCCGATTGGTCACCCAATATGCGCTCATAGCTGGATAGAGGGAGGCGGTAAAGGCAGATGGCAAAAATTGCATCGCCACTACCAGCTTGAAGGCTAGCTGATATACGCCCACCTGGCCATAGTCGGCTAAGCGGGAGAGCAGGATGGAGTCAAGATAGGTATAGCTGCGCTGGGCAAAGACGAAGATGGCAAATGGCAGAGCGAGGGCGAAAAGCTGCCGAAGCCGGGGTGAATCAAACTTGAGGGCTAATGACAGGTTGAAACGACGCTTAGCGACAATGCCGGCATAGGTGGCATTGACTAAGCTGCCTATCGCCAAAGCCGAAATTACCGGCACTACCCCCAGGCCTTTTTTCATAGCGATGAAGCCGAGAGCGAAAACGACCAGTTGGAAGATGACCGAACTGATACTCTCGAATTTCAGGTTGTGGAAGCCGCGGATAGCCGAAAAAACGGTTGAAGCCAAAGCATCAGCCACCATGGAAACGGAAGAGATGGCGATAAGGAGCATGACATCCGGCTCGTAACCTAAGAGCTTGGCGATAGCGAAGGCGAGCAGCAAGGAAATGATCGTCAAAAACAGTTTGAGCGAAAGAGTGGAGCTAAGCACCGCCTGCGCCCCTTCCCGGTCCTTGGCAATCTCACGGGTAATGACATTGGCCAAGCCGAAATCGAGTAGCATCCCGATGATGGTAGTGAAAGAGATTGCCGTGTAATAACGGCCCAGATCCTCTTTAGCGAAAAAAGCGGCTAAGACGAAAAAATATGAAAAAGAGATGACTTTTTGGATAGCTAAAGCTAGGGTAAAATAAGAAGTATTCTTGGCGATACTGGCGATTTTCTTTTCCATACAGGGGAATTATAGCAAGTATTGATTATTTTTTGAAGTTATGATATCATCAAGGAGAAATATCTATATAAATAATGAACGCAATCAGTTGCGTCCTTTTATTTCAAGTAATTTTTTCCTATGAAAAACGACATCCACCCTAAATACCACGAAGATTGCCAGGTCAGCTGCGTCTGCGGTAATTCATTTGTCACCGGTTCCACCGAAGCGGGTATTAAAGTCGAGCTTTGCAGCGCTTGCCACCCCTTCTATACCGGCAAGCAAAAATTAGTCGACACTTCCCGCCGCGTCGAGAAATTCTCCGCTAAGGTAAAGGCGCAAGAAGAAGCATCCAAGACTCGCAAAGGCAAGAAGGCCAAGCAGGAGAAACGCTCGGAAATCAAGGCTAAGAAAGAGATCGTAGTCAAGACCAAGGACATGAAAAAGATCGCTCAAGTCACTTTGAACAAGAAATAGCGAAAGATAAAAAAATAATCAGCTTCCATCCAAGCTTATCTTTATGATAAGATGATGACATAAGCTGATTATTTTTTATTTAAAAAGAAAAAAGGTGCCAACAATCCCTTTTCCTACTCCCCGTGCGTAAAGGAGGAAACCCAGTTCTCGACCAGGGAAAGCACGGAAAAGCGCACCCTTAAAACAAACTTGGGAAAGTTGACACCTTGTATTTTTTGCTTCTTTTTGAAGAACCTTCCTCAGTCTATCATTTTTTAAAAAATGAGTCAAGGAAACAACAAAACGATATGTACGAAGATATAAAGCTAAAATTTAAACAAATAGAAGAGTCTCTCTCCGACCCTGCCTTTATCGCTGACTCTCAAAAGATGATCAAGGCGTCCCAGGAGCACGCTAATCTTAGGCGAACCATTGAACTGATCAACCGGTTAGAGAAGCTAGAAAAAGAAGAAGCGGAAAATCAGGTACTATTAGTGGAAAATGATGAAGAAATCAAGGCAATGGCTCAAGATGAACTAAGCCGTCTCGACCCCGAAATCTCCGCTACCCGGCAAGAGTTAGAAATGGAGATCCACCCGGCCAATCCTAACGACAAGAAGAATGCCATCATCGAGATCCGGGCCGGAGCAGGCGGCGACGAAGCGGCCCTCTTTGCCGGCGATCTCTTCCGCATGTATGCCCGCTATAGCGAAGAGCGGGGTTTCAAGCTGGAAATGATCACTTCCAGTCCAGCTGGCGCCAATGGATTTAAGGAAATAGTCTTCCAGATAAATGGGCAAGGCGCTTTCGGCGCACTAAAATACGAAGCTGGCACTCACCGGGTCCAACGCGTACCCGAAACAGAAAAACAAGGTCGCATCCATACTTCCACCGTTACCGTCGTAGTATTACCAGAAGCGGAAGAGGTGGATATTAGCATCAACCCGGCCGACATCCGGGTCGACACCTTCTGCTCGAGCGGACCAGGCGGTCAAAGCGTCAATACCACCTATTCCGCCATCCGCATCCTCCATCTACCGACCGGCCTCATCGTTAGCTGCCAAGATCAGAAATCCCAGCATCAGAATAGGGAGAAAGCGATGCAGGTCTTGCGCTCGCGCCTGCTGGCTAAGCAAGAAGAAGAACGTTTGGCTCAAGAATCGAGCGCTCGTAAGGAACAAGTGGGCGGCGGCGACAGGAGTGACAAGATAAGGACGTATAATTTTCCCCAAGACCGCATTACTGACCACCGGATTGGCGAATCATGGCATAACATCAACTCGATAATGGCTGGCCAATTAGGTGATATCATTTCCGCTCTCCAGCAAAAATTAGCGTACTGATATGGACATCCGCGGTCTCAAAGCCGAATATCTTCCCCGCCTGAAGCCCGTATCTGACAGTCCTGAACTAGATTGCGACCTCATCATCGCCTTAGCTCTCAAGCAAGACGTGGTTTTTTTGTATTCCCATACTGAATATCAGCTTAAGTTAGGAGAAGTCAGGCTATCTAGGCGTTTATTCGAGAAAAGGCTCAAGGGGTATCCGATCGCCTATTTGCGCGGTTTTCAACCTTTCATGGATTACACCTTCTTCCTTAATCGCCACACCCTAGTTCCCCGCCCCGAAACTGAACTTATAGTGGAAGAAATCGCTAAGATGACGAAAGACCATTCCCTTATCCTCGATATCGGTACCGGCAGCGGCGCTATCGTCGTTTCCCTGGCCAAACTTATCGAGGCGGATAATTGCATATTCGCAGGCACGGATATTTCCTTGGGTGCCTTGCGACAAGCCAAGATAAACGCTAAGTATAATAAGGCAGCAGGTATATCCTTCTATTGGCGTGACCTGATCCGCTTCTTTCCCTGGAAAAAATATCATCGCTCCAAGCACCTAGTCATCGCCGCCAACCTGCCCTATGTCTCAGCCGAGATATACCGGAATTCCCGAAGTATCCAGAAAGAGCCGCAGCGCGCCCTGCTAAGTAGTGAAGCTGGACTTAAGCACTATCGCCGACTAATAGGGCAAATCAAGCATATCCCTGCTCATTTCCAGACGGTTACTGTATTTTGCGAAATAAGCCCGGAACAAGCGGACACCTTCCCCGTCCTGCCCGGATTAGCGGGCAAAAAGATAACGATAATCAAGGATCTGTCCGGTAAAGACAGGATAGCCAGGCTAGACTGGCGATAAGGAGGCATATTATTAAGAAAGAGAGGCTGTAACAGCCTCTCTTTCCCTATCTAAAGTCTTTTCTCCTGGATTATTTCTTCTCTTCTTCTTTCTTATCATCCTTCTTCTCTTCGCCTTCTTTCTTCTCTCCTTCCGCTGCCGCAACCGGTTCTTCTTCCTGTTTCTTAGGGGCGGCTACAGTCGCTACCATGATGTCTCCGCTCTCATAGCGGTCCAGCTTGATGCCGGCAGGTAGCTTAAGGTCATTAAGGGTGATCTTATCATCCAGGTTATCAAAACCGGAGATATTGACAACAATGTTGTCGACTAGGTCTTCAGGCAAGCAGACGATACGGATGGCGTCGATGCTCTTGATTAGGACGCCGCCAAGTTCCTTGACCGCCTTGGATTCGCCCACGAATTCCAGAGCGATTTCTGCGTGCACCTCCTCCTTCATGTTGACTTGGTAGAAATCGGCATGGATCGGAAAATTCTTAACCGCATCGCGTTGGACGTCCTTGATAAGAACCTTTACCGACTTGCCATCGATACTAAGATTGATCAAGTGGGATTCGCCCGCCTCCTCAAGTACTTTAGAGAAATCAGCGCGCTTGAGCGAAAGCACGAGACTTTCGGTATCCTTACCGTAGCAGACGGCCGGCATATATTCAGGCGCTAGCTTTTCCTGTTTGGTCCGGAGTTTTCCTTCGAGTTTGATTTGCTTTTCCATATTGATATTAATAGTTAATCCTAGATTTAATTATGATGTTTTCCATTATCCCGACCAGGATGAAGGAAGCGATAATGGAACTGCCGCCATAGCTTACGAACGGAAGCGATAATCCGACCACTGGCATGACTCCCATATTCATACCTATATTAATAAACATTTGGGCGAAAATCAAGCCCAAGCCCCCCAAGATGAGAAATATCCCGAAATCGTTATTTATCCCTTTAGTTTTAGCTAATAATCTGAAAAATAATGTACCGAACAACCCTAGGACAATAATGACGCCCAGGAAGCCCAGCTCTTCAGCGATGACGGCGAAGATGAAATCATTCTGCGCTTCGGGCAAGAAACGAAGCTGAGACTGCGATCCAAAACCCACGCCCTTGCCCATATAATTGCCTGATCCCACCGCTATGATCGCTTGCGATATATTATACCCCTCCTCAAGCGATCGCTCGGCCGGATTGAGGAAGGTAATGATCCGGTCTTTCTGATAGTCCTTGAATAGAACAAACCAAGCTAAGCCAAAAAGCACTAGCGCGGCCGCGCCGATGAAGATGAAGTATTTCCGGTTGAAGCCGGCGATAAGGATGAGGAAAAGCCAGACGCTGGAAAGGATCAAGGCGGAGCCGAAATCCGGCTGCAACAAGACCAGGGTCACCAAGAAGAAAGCGGAGATAGCGGAAACCGTGAAATGACGCCAAGTTTTGACCTTGGTGCCCAAATCGGCGAAAAAACCGCCTAGATAGACGATCATCATCACCTTGATGAATTCGACCGGTTGGATGCCGAAACCGAAGATATAGAACCAACCCTTGGTGCCACGGATAGTTTCGCCAAGGAGCAATACGGCGACCAGGACGGCCGCCCCAGCCCAATAGAGGTAACGGCGGATGCTTTTGAGGAAATAGGCGTCGATAAAGGCGAAGGAAAAGCAGGATAGCAAACCCAATAAGATAAAAAGGATCTGCTTCTTGAAATTAAGAAAATTTATCGCCGTGCCTTGCCCCAGCGCTACGCTATATATCTCTAGCAAGCCAAAACAAGAGAGCAAAAAGACAGATAAGAAGATTATCCAATCGAAATTATGCAGATATAGCCTCATCCTTTGCCACATAATAATTAGAATTCGCTGGCTTTGAGGTACGAGGACTCGTTATAGATATCGATATCCGGGATGATCTGGACGGAATCCACGCTAATGGAATCAGGCGCCAGCCAAGTCAGGTGGACATCCTTGTCTTGACCGGAACTGAAGGGTTTAAGGAAATAGCGGTTAACCCCGCTCACTTGCCCGTTATCAAAAAGGATGACTGATAGCGGTACCTGGACATAGCTATACGCACTATCATTACGGATGGAAAATTCCAATTGATAAAAACCGGCACTATCTTTCTTGAGCGAAGTATCGGACACCGGCATCGCCAATCTTTCGGACAGAAAGGCTGGCCAGTCAGGCACCTTATGCAGGTCTATCCGCTGCCAAGAAGTATCCTTTAACGAGATAGTCAAGGCCCGGGAAGAATCATACTCACCAGCGTCCATACTGAAAAGATATTTCTCTTCCTGCGGGAAAATGAAAGAAGTATCGCAAGCTATCTCTTCCCCGCCCTGGAGGAAGCAATAGGTGAAATAAGCGATATATTTATCATTCGGATTTTCCAGTTCGGCGATAAGGTCGTATCCTTCCGCCGCCCGAAGCGCCTTGGCTTGGCTAAGGCGCAAATCAGCCGGGGTCTGGCGCGGGAAAACTACGTTACCGGAAACCGTTCCGCTATCAGACTGGAAATATTCGACCGCGCGATAGGCAGAATAGCCGAAGAAGAATAGGCAAATAAGGACCAGCAGGTATACGAAAAAACGGTAGATGCGCTTGCGGTTCCGCGATAGCCAGAGGCCGGTCCGGAAATGTTTCAAGCTTAGACCGGACAGATCCTTATATTCTTCTAGGCGCTTGTCTTCTTTTTTATTTGTCATAAATATATGCTATAATCTACGAGTAAATCATATCACAATTTTTAAGATTCATAAACTTATGGACAAGACCACCATTCCTCTCACCGTCCCGTCTACTAAACGCAGCCAATTCCGCCAGAACTATTCCCTGGCGACTGGCAACTCCGGCCGCTTGCTGATGTTTGCTGGCGACCAGAAAGTCGAGCACCTCAACGGTGATTTTTTCGGCAAAGGCATCGCGAAGGAAGACGCTTCGCCCGAACATCTGTTCAAGGTCGCAAGTCAAGCTCCTTGCGTCCTAGCCACCCATCTTGGCCTTATCGCCGCCTATGGCCAGCATTACAAGAATATCCCCTATATCGTCAAGCTAAACGGCCGTACTAACCTGTTTAGCGATAAAGATAAGCTACTCTCATCCGCTTGGAACAAGGTAGAAAACATAGTCAAGTTCAAGAAGGATAGCGGCCTCAAAGTCGTGGGCATCGGCTATACTATATATCTAGGCGGCGAATATGAAAGCAAGATGCTAAAGGAAGCAGCCAAGGTAATCACTCAGGCGCACGAGAACGGCTTGCTCGCGGTAATCTGGATGTATCCGCGTAATAAGGCAATAAAGAACGATAGCGACCCACACTTGCTCGCGGGCGCGGCTGGCGTCGCCGTTTCACTCGGTGCTGATTTCGTCAAGATAAAGTATCCGGAAACGGAGGCTAAGGCTAAATTGATGGACGAGGCCATTTTGGCGGCCGGACGGACTAAGGTTATCTTTGCCGGCGGTTCCAAACAAGGCGTGAAGGAATTCCTGAACCAGGCCGATTTCCAGATAAACTCCCTCAAGGCTGGCGGCTTAGCGGTCGGACGCAATATCCACCAGCGCAGTGAGAAAGAGGCAATAAGTTTCCTCAAGGCTCTGGGCGAAATAGTCCATAAAGGCGAAACAGCCAAAGAGGCATATCAGGTCTTCCAAGGCAAAGCTAAACCGAGCCGAAAGAAACGTTCCCTACTTTTCGGCTTGTTCTAAGGAAGTAGCAAGGAAACAATCAAAACCAAATATATAACGAAAACACCTCTGACTATCAGAGGTGTTTTTAGGTGCAAGGTAGTAATTATCAATTATCTTGATCTCGCCATCAATAGCAGTCATCCGAACAAGTATAGTTATCTTCGTTTTCAGAAGGCTCGCAATAGCCATCACCGCAGAAATTCAGGTAGCCACAGTCATCCGGACAATATGAGCTGTTCTCATAG